>JAKSUP010000118.1 GCA_024408905.1 bacterium | reverse complement strand
TAGTTGTTGATCAACTTAGCTGCGATGAAGCATTAGTTACACCTGAAGCAAGCTTCACAGGTGACTTAGGTGCTGATTCATTAGATACAGTTGAATTAGTTATGGCTTTCGAAGAAGAATTCGGTTGCGACATTCCTGAGGAAGACGCTGAAAAAATCCAAACTGTTCAAGATGCAGTTAACTACATTGATGCACATCAATAGTTTGATCTAACGCAATTTATAACAAGAGGGTGTCAATATATTATTAACACCCTCTTATTTATTACAAAATATGTAAACACTAAATAATAAGAGGATGAAATAATGGAAAAACGCAGAGTTGTTATAACAGGAATTGGTGTAGTATCATCATGTGGTGTTGGTGTTAATAATTTTTGGAAATCAATGGTAGAAGGAAAGAGTGGAATTTCAACAATTGAAAACTTTAACACCGAAAAACACACTGTTAAAATTGGTGGAGAAATTAAGACAACTGATTTTAATCCTGAAGATTATTTAGACCCAAAAGATGCAAAACGTACTGATATGTTTACAATATACGGAGTCGCAGCAGCCAAAGAAGCTGTTGATGATGCAAAACTGGAAACAGCAGGATATGATCCATATAGAATCGGCGTCATTATGGGTAGTGCAGCAGGTGGCTTCCGTACAACTGAAACCAGCCATGTCGTTATGCTTGACAGAGGCCCGACAAAATGCTCTCCGTTTACAATTCCAATGCTTATTGTAAACATGGCATCAGGCAAAGTTGCTATTCGTCATGGTTTTAAAGGCCCTAACAAATGTGTTGTATCTGCTTGCGCAACAGGAACACACGCTATTGGTGATGCTTATAGAACAATTCAATACGGTGATGCTGATGCAATGGTTGCAGGTGGGTGCGAAGCCTCTTTATCAAATTTAGGAATTGGTGGTTTTACAGCATTAAGAGCTTTGTCAAAACGCAATGATGAGCCAACTAAAGCCTCAAGGCCTTTTGACAAAGACAGAGACGGTTTTGTTATGGGAGAAGGCGCAGGGGTTTTGGTTTTAGAAGAATATGAAAACGCCCAAAAACGTGGTGCAAAAATTTATGCAGAAATCGTAGGTTATGCCCAAACAGATGATGCTTATGATATTGTTGCTCCGGACCCTGAAGGAAAGGGTGCAATTAAGGCTATGGAATTTGCATTAAAAGAAGCCGGCATTAAGCCTGAAGATGTTGACTATATCAATCCTCACGGCACAAGCACCGGTTTAGGTGATAAAGCTGAATCTGAAGCTATTGCATACGTTTTTGGCGATAAAAAGAAAAATCCTAATTTATTAGTAAGTTCAACCAAAAGCATGCACGGACATGCACTTGGCGCAACAGGAGCTATTGAAGGCGTTGTTTGTATCAAAGCCATTCAAGAAGGTATTGTTCCTCCAACTATTAACCTTGATAACCAAGATCCTGAATGTGCAGACCTTGATTATGTTCCACATAAAGCTCGCAAAAAAGAAGTTAAGTATGCACTTTCTAACTCATTTGGATTTGGTGGTCAAAACGCAACAATATTATTTAAAAAGATTGTTTAATAAAAAAGAGCAGAAACTTTTGTTTCTGCCATTTTTAGTAATGTATTTATATTTGTTGGATTTCACCCAATCTACTTGTTTACTGAGAACAAACCTGCTTTGGTGACACGAGGCAAGCATTTATTAAGCTTGTTTTTTACAACTTCACCTACAGAAACAGTTGAAACACCACGGAATGTTCTAACGGGTATATCTGATTTTTCTGCTTCTGCTTTTATTATTTCTGCAAATTGCATAAGCCGACTAGGATGATCAGGTCCATATATAAGTTGTTGTTTTGTTACTTTACCGTCAAGAGTTACTACATCACCAACGCCTTTATAATTAACAATATCAGCAACTTCATAAGGTACCCGTTTAATAATTTCTTTTGCTTTATCTACATCTCTATAAAAACCAGAACCTTTTTTTTGTATAAAATTACTAATATTTGGACCTAATTTTGCACAAAAGTTCACACTATAATTAACATTTATTGGATTCATTTTTACTCCTTTCAACAAATAATAATATTGTAACACATATTAGTAAAAACACTGAAAAAAAAGTTTTGCTAGTTTAATAATAAATAACTAAGTTCTGTTACAAAACGCAACAATATTATTTAAAAAGATTGATTAATAAAAAAGAGCAGAAACTTTTGTTTCTGCCATTTTTAGTAATGTATTTATATTTGTTGGGTTTCACCCAACCTACGCAACTACCAACTACTCCTCTCCGAGGGAGAGGATAGAATTTTGCAAAACTTGTTTTGCTAAAATTCTTGGTGAGGGTTCTGCAATTTGCAGTTTAGTCAACCATTTTGGTAGAATAAAGTCTACCCTACGTGTTGTAATCTCTTACTGCCTTACTGCCTTAGTAACTTAGTGCCTTTATCATAACTTATCGTATTCTTTTCTGATTTCCTGAATATCTTGCCACATAAGCCATTTAGGGCTGCCTTTTTCTCTGGAATCATTTCTCAAAAGATACGACGGATGAAAAATTGGCATAAGTTTTGCACCATGCACTTTTTCATCACCATCAAACCATTTGCCTCTAATATGCGTTATGCCACCGACATTACCCAAAATAGATTGCACGGCAACATTTCCACACAACAAAATTATTTTCGGTTGGATAATATCTATTTGTGATTTTAAATACTCCCAACAAGCTTCTTTTTCGTCAGGTAGAGGATTGCGATTTTCAGGAGGACGGCATTTTATTGTATTACAGATATAAATATCTTTTCTTGAAAAACCGACAGATGCAAAAATCTTGTCCAAAAGCTGTCCTGCTTTTCCGACAAAAGGCTTTCCCTGTTTATCTTCATAAAACCCCGGAGCTTCTCCTATAAGCATTAATTTAGGATTAGGTGTTCCATCAGAAAACACAACGTTCGTACGACTATTCGCTAAAGAACATTTTGAACAATTTAAACATTTTCCCCTAACGGATTCTAATTCTTCGTACATAATTATGCTTCGTGAAGTACAATGCTATTTGTTTCAAGGGATTTTTTAACATCCATAACTCTTTGATTAGAACTTCCTACCCAATGAATTTTGGTATCTGCAAGGTCTTGAACAAATTTGCCTTCGCACAAAACATCAATATCAGCAATTTCAGGAATGTCTTTAATTTCTTCCCATAAAAAGCCTGTATAAAGCCAAATTGTTTTTTGAGGAAGTTCTTGACGAATTCTTTTAATTAATCTGAAAACTTCTTCTCTGTTAAAAGGATGAAGTGGATCACCACCTGAGAATGTTATGCCTGAACAATGTGGTTTTGATAAAGCTTCAAAAAGTTCATCTTCTGCAGCTTTGTCAAATGGCAAACCACCTGTAACATCCCAAGTAATAGGATTTTGACAATTTTGACAATGGTGTGTGCAACCTGCAACCCATAAAACTGTTCTAAGACCGTCACCATTAAGCATGTCATCTTTTGTGATATTATGATAATTCATTTTCCCCAACTTCTCCCTAAAAAATCTCTTTATTCTATTCTACTATTAAATAAACATTTGTTCAATGTATTGATTTTTGTTAAGTCAACAATAAAAAAGAGCAATCTTATTTAAGACTACTCTTTTTCATTTATGCTTAATCTAAAATTAGTTCAAATCAGATGTACAATTTGGACATTTTTTTGCGTTCAAAGGAATAGTTGAACAGCAATAAGGACATTCTTTTGTTGTAGCTTCTTCTTCAACTTTTTCTTCTTTGCAAACTTTGTTTTTCAAAGTATTAATTGCCTTAATCAATGCAAAAATAGCACATGCAACAATTAAAAATCCGATAACCGTATTAATAAACGCACCATAATTGATTGTAACAGCGCCTGCAGTTTGAGCAGCATTCAACGAATCATAATGTGTATCAAACGGATAAATTTGTACATACAAGTTTGAAAAATCTACTTTACCTAAAATCAAACCAACAGGTGGCATAATTATGTCTTTTACCAATGAATCAACAATTTTACCAAAAGATGCACCTATAATGATACCGACAGCCATGTCTAAAACATTGCCACGTAAAATAAATTCTCTTAATTCTTTTCCAAGTTCTTTAAACATATCATACTCCTTCTTTTGAAAGTTATTATATTAGAAAGACGCTCCGATTTCAACATATCTACTTGCGAAAACCATAAAAATCTATTATACTCATGTTATACGGAGTTAGGTGTGAAAAAGTTATCTTTAGCAATTTACTGGCACATTCATCAGCCGGTTTACGAAATAGAAGGCACTTATTTAATGCCTTGGTCAAGACTTCATGCCGTTAAAGATTATTTGGATATGATTTTGTTTTTGGAAAGATTTCCAAATTTAAAAATCAATCTTGATATTGTTCCTGCCTTATTAGATACCATTATTGATTACTCTAACGGCAGTCATGATATCCATTCCGAATTAACCATTTCAAACACCGAAACAATGTCCAACGAAGAAAAATCTTTTGTTTTAAACAATTTCTTTAGTCCAAAATTTGAAACAATGATTTTTAAAAGTGAAAATTACAAAAACATTTATAATAAGAGATTTTCAAAAGATATTTGTAATCCGGATGATTTTAATGCACAAGAAATTTCCGATTTAATGGCATTATTTAACCTTGTGTGGATTGATCCTATTCATTATAATAGATATCCAAGGCTAAAAGAATTATGGGAAAAACAATATAATTATACACAACAAGATAGAATTGAAATTATTGACATACATCGTCAAATTATCAATGAAATAATTCCTACATACAAAAAGTTTTTGTCAGAAGGTCGTTTAGAAATAACTGCTTCTGCATATTATCACGCTATATTACCTATTTTATTGGATTTGAAAGCTGCGACAAAAAAAGTTATAACCACGGAAGGACTTCCGACATCACTTGGTATGGCAGATGATGCAAGTATACAAGTAAAAAATGCACTGGATAGAATTGAAAATGTTTTTGGAGTCAGACCAAAAGGTTTTTGGCCACCTGAACTCTGTATTGGAAGTAAAACCCTTGAACTTCTTGCAAAAGAAGGCATAGAATGGACAATTTCTGATGAAGGAATTTTGTCAGATAGTATAAAATATGATTTTGTCAGAGATTTTAAAGGAAACCTTAATGACCCGTATCATTTATTAAAAGTATACGAACGCCAAACAAAAACTGCTC
>JAKSUP010000117.1 GCA_024408905.1 bacterium | reverse complement strand
GTTACTATAGGAGCAAGTGCAGGAATGGTTTTTGTTTCTCGTAGAAAGAGTAAGCCCTAAAATCTTTATTAATTTTTAGTTGATGCAATAATAAGCCTTCGGACTTTTAGTGCGATGTTTCACTGAAGATTTTGTTCACGCGCGGTAATTTTCTTCACTGAAAATTTATTTATATTATTAATAAATTTGCCTTTTAACGCATCATTTCGAGTAAAAATGTAAAATAATGATTCGTTAACTAGTAAATTTGATACAATTCTTGTTTGAAAAGGAGACGCAATGATACTATTTAGAAGAGAAAAATATTTATCTCGTATTCGTGGATTTTATGATGCTTGTGATTTAATTAAAGTTATATCAGGAATAAGAAGATGTGGAAAATCTAGTTTGATGCATACTATTGCTGAGGAGCTGAAAGAAAAAGGTGTACCAGAAGAAAATCTAATTTTTTATAATCTTGATAAATACGGTTATAAAGACATCCATACACCTCAGCAATTAGAGGAACTATTATTTAGTAATCAAGATATCAAAGGCATTAAATATGTGTTTATAGACGAAATCCAGAATGTTAAAGATTTTGAACCAGTAATTAATGCGCTTAGAGAGGAAGAAGAATATTCTATTTTTATTACAGGATCTAATTCTTATTTGCTTAGTGGCGAACTTGCAACTAAGCTAACAGGCAGATATATTGAATTTGAACTTTTTACTTTGACTTATGATGAATATAAGGAAATGAAAAAGTTTTACAATAAAGAAATAAATTCAGATGGCGTTCTTGAGTTTGATAATTATATTATTGAAGGTGGATTTCCTAGAACTATAACGCTAGATTCAAGGTTTGAAAAAGAGACATATGTTAAGAACGTTTTACAAGACATTCTTAAGAAAGATATTAGATATCGTGTAAAAATAAGAAATTTAGAAGCTTTTACATTAGTGCAAAATTATATTATTAATAATTTTGGGGCAACTACTAGTATCTCCAATATATGTAATGATTTAAATAAGGCAGGGCATAAAATTACACGACGCACCGTTTCTACATATGTTCAAGCTCTTGTTGATGCTAAAGTAATTAGTGAATGTAAAAGATTTGACATGAAATCAAGAAAATCTTTAAAGAACGAAAAAAAATACTATCTAGCTGATACAAGTTTGTATTACGCAAATAATAATGATCATAGAATTAATTATGGTCCTACTCTAGAGAATATTGTATATAACTATGCTAAATCAATGGGCTACGAAGTAAGTGTAGGTAAAATTGGCAATCTTGAGGTTGATTTTATTGTCAGAGATATCGAAAACAATTATGCTTATTTACAAGTAGCATTAACAATTGAAAATAGTACGAAAACTGAAGACAGAGAATATAGGCCTCTTGAAAAAATAAAAGACAATTATCCTAAGTATGTATTAACTCGCAGAGATTTAATTCAAAAACGTAATGGTATTAAACATGCAAATATTATTGAATTTGTTTATGACAAGAAGTTATTTGATTAGTTAAACGCATGGTGCTTATCTGCGCTTCCAAAACCGAAGAATTGTTCTTTTGAGTGGCTGGGGATGCAGGAATCGAACCCACATAGCCTTCTACCTTAAACTGGTGTCCTATCCAAAGGACGAATCCCCAAGGTGGTGGACTGAGGTGACCCCCAAAAGTTGGTTTTTTTAAAAATTATTTGAGTTTTGATGATGTAGAAATTTTGTAAAGATGTATTTCTTTTCTCCTGCTCGATACCACCAATGTATGTTCTATGTATTCCTACCTTGTTTGCCAGAACTTCTTGACTTATTTTTAGTTGTTTTCTTGCTGTTTTCATGTTAGTAGCAAGCAGATGTTTTGCCTCGTCAATTTTCATGTGAGCTCCTTTTTGTTTCTTAGTTGTTAATTATAAGTAATAATAAATTATCAATGTTTTCTGTGTGGTAAAATTTAATGGTCAAAAAACAAAAGTGGTTCATGAATAAACTTTTAAAATATATTTTAGCTAATCACAAAAATCAGACAAACAATGTTTCGATAATAGATAAGAACGGAAGCTTTACATGGGATGAATTAATTACCTACTCCAACGCCATTGCGAACAAGCTGCTAAAAACTAACATCGATAAGCAAGATTGCGTATCTATAGAATTACCAAATACAAAAGAATTTGTTGCCGGAATTATTGCGTGTCAAATTATTGGTGCTGTATATGTTCCAGTAGGAACTTTATATCCTCAAGAAAGAATCAATCTTATCCATAAAGATAGCAATGTAAAAACTGTTATAAATTCAGACTTTTTACAAGACATTGAATTGAACTGCAAAGAAAAGATTACTCCTGTTGATAAAAACGATAATGATATTGAGATGATAATTTACACATCTGGTTCAACAGGTAAACCAAAAGGTGTCATTCACACAGTTGAAAGCTTGAGCGAGTCAATAATAGATACCGCATTTTGAAGTCCATTAAACTTCAAAGAAAATGATCGTTTTGGAAACGTGGCACCAATGTCATCTATATTGGGTATTCTTGGGTGTTTGTCTACCATTATTACAAAAGAAAATAACGTTCGCTTGTATTTAATATCCGAAACCCAATTAAAAGGACCAACTGAATTCTTGGATTTTTTTGTGTCTAACAATATAACCAAAACAGCATTAAATGCCGACTTAACAAAATTGTTTAATTATGCAAAAACATCTATCAAAAGCATATATGTTGGAGGCGGAATATGCAGGTCTTGTTACTTAAATGATATTGAAATATTTAACGGATTTGGTACATCTGAATTAGGAGGAGCCTGCACAACATTTACGGTTGATAAACCATACCCTAATACACCAATCGGAAAATGCTTTCCTCGTTTTAATATGTACATACTTGATGAAAACAATAATCTAACCGATGAAGGTGAACTGTGTTTTTCTGGACCTCTAGCTTTAGGTTATTTAAATAATAACGATGAAACGGAAAAATCATTTATTGATAATCCATTCAAGTCAAAAGATGGACACAATAGAATGTTTAAAACAGGCGATATTGCAAAAAGAGACAAAGATGGCAACATTTATATTGTTGGAAGAAAAGATTTTATGGTAAACATCAACGGTAATCGAGTCGAACTTGAAGAGATTGAATATCAAATTGATCAAATACCTGGTATTTTGAAATCGGCAGTACAATACATAAATAAAGGTACTCAGAATTTTTTAGTTGCTTATGTCGAGAGCAAAGAAACAATTGAAGATAAATTATTGCAGCAGCAATTAGCCAAAAACTTACCAAGTTATATGATTCCAAAACTTTGAATTAAAATTGATAGAATACCAACATTGCCAAATAATAAAATTGACAGACTCTCACTACCAGAGTTTAAAAGGGAAAGTTTTTAAAATGACAAACAAAAATACAAATACAGAACAAAAACTTATTGAAACAATAAGTAAACAAACCGAGATTCCTTGTGATGAAATTAGCCTTGATACCCCTTTAGGGGCACTTGGCATTGATTCCCTTTCATTTATGGCTCCAATAGCATCTATTCAAGTAGCCTTTGATGCAAAAATCACATCCAAAGATATGGCAAAAATTTATTATGTAAAAGACATAATTCCACTAATTAAAAATGAATAAAAGATTAGAAATAAACTGCACTAAAGGATTTGGCATATTAGTAATAATGTGCTCTCATGTATTGTTTGCCAATACCTACAATCCTGTTTCTTTTGCTAGTCTACTTGGATTTTGTGTACCAATTTATTTTTATTGCACAGGTTTTGAATATATTAAATATAAAGGTTCATTGGCCAAAGAATACAAATTAAAAGTGATCCGATTAGCTACTTATGCATTGAGTATATTTTTAATCCTTTTACTAATTCATACCGCTATTTTATTATTGACTAATCAACTAGATTTTATATCTTGTTTAAAATCTATCTGTCTTTGTTTTATGGACGAAAATTCAATTAACTTTTTCCCAGAAGGCACAATTTTAATACAAGACTACCATGACATATTTTGTCCTTATTGATTTATTATTCTCTTTGTACTGTGCTTGATTTTATTCATACCACTTACAAGACTTATTGAAAAAAATAACAAAATAGGTATTATTGTTCCTATTGTTTTACTGATTTTAAGTGCTGTTGTATATTGTTTTGCAGGTAACCTACCAATGGCATCACATCTGACACCTTCCTTTACCTGTATTATGGTCGTTGCATATTTAATAAAAAAATATAAAATAAATGAGAAGCTTGAGAGCCTAAAAACACCATGAGTATTTGTAATTAGCCTTGCTATCTTCATTCTTGGAGAGATAATTGCGTCGCAAATTGGATTACAAAAAATTGCCCGTGGAAGATTTGATGAAAATGATGCAAGTTTTGTTTGTTGGCTTATGGGTATGATTTCCATGGTACTATGCTCTTTTGGTTTCTTAAACCTATCCAGAGTTTTTACAAAAATTAAACCTTTGACATCATTTCTGTCTTGAGCAGGAATCAATTCACTTGACATTATGCTAGTACATATGTTTTTTGTAGTAGAATTTTCAAAAATAACAGGCATACCAAATGGAAGAATGTTTTTTGAAGCTCAAGATGTAACACCAGAACTACAACTACAATTTCTTCTTGTTTTAGTTGCATCTTTATTTGGTTCATGACTGTATATTTATATTAAAAACTTTATCCTAAAGAAAGCTGCATTGAGAAAATTTAAAAGTAGCTAATCGGCATCTTTAAGTTCAGTAACAATATCTAATTTCTTGATTATTTTTCTAAGTAGCAGCAAAATAACAAAAATGACAATATTGAACACTATTAAACCAACTGGATATATTCACCAAAGATAACTTTCATGAATGTTCATGTTTACACCTTCTACCACTCTTAAAATATAATCGTCAAAGAAATATCCGACCGCTCCACCAAAGATAACGCCAAAACATATTTCAATAAATGTTTCAGCATGTACATATTGACTAATAGTAAAATGCTTACAACCTAACAAATTCATTAATGCAACATCTTTTTTGTGTTCATTAATACTGATAATTGTTACACCATATAAAACAAAAAACAAAAAAAAAAACGAAAGTACAGTAAGAACAAAACCTAAAAGATAAGTTGACTTGCACATTTCTCAATACGTATTATTAATATAGAACTCGTCACTTCTAACATTGACATCATCGTTGCCTTAGACCACTTGGTATATGTTT
>JAKSUP010000116.1 GCA_024408905.1 bacterium | reverse complement strand
GCCAATTTATGCGAAAATATCCTATGATAATCCATTTATGTTTGACGATGGTAGGTGTACTGCGATATTTATTGACAGAAAAGTACTAGAATCAAGTGATTTTGTATCAATAGTACAAGAAGTTATGGCACAAATGTTACACTATAAAGGAACTGATGAATCAAGTGACTATAGCTATGAATTAACAGAACTTATGGCAACAGAACTGAACGCTTTCATAAATAATCCTACGCTTATTCAAAAAATCCATACGCTACAAGATATGTATGACAATGTAGAAAATTAAATATTAAAGTCCACGTCTTTAATTATGATCTACCGATTTCTAGAGCTTTGTTTGCCATTTGTTTGGATATATTTACCAACGCCAAGTTAGCTTCGTAAGCTCTTTGTGCCATTACGGCATCTGCCATGTCTACCATAGCATTTACGTTTGAAGCTCTTATATAACCGTTTTCATCAGCATCAGGGTGCCCCGGAGAATATATTCTTTCTCCGATTGTAGGGTCTTCCACACATCCGTTAAATACAACACCACCCTGCAGGTATGGTAATGTGCCACATCCAAATACATCTTCCTTCATTACATTCATCAAACCGTGGAAAGAAATATCTTCAGATGCATTCAAAACAGGAATTCGTCTTACATAATTCGGCGTATCAATGTTAGCAATGTTCTTTGCGTGAATATCTAATCTCAAACCATGAGCTTTTAAGGCATGTGCGCCTATATTCATTGATTCTAAAATACTCATTTATTGCCTCACTTTCGCCAAATTACCAAACTATTTTCCGACATTTATTACGGTTTTCATTTGAGTAATTATGTTTGACATTCTTCTTGTTGCCATACTGTACATCAAAGAGTTTTTCTGAATTTCAGAAAGTTCTTCTGCTATATCAATTTCACTTCTTGTTCTGTCTTCCATTATTCCGGAAGGTCCAAGTGCTGTTGATAGTTTAGTTTCAATAGGACTATTCATTGAACCTAAGTATTGTGAAAAATCAATATCACGTCTTACGTACCCCGGAGTATCTACATTTGCGATATTTGAACCCAAAGCGCGTTGTCTTTGTGATATCAAATCTAACATTAATGTGGTTTTGCCCAATGAATCTAAACTTGTGAACGACATATTTTATCCTATCCTTCTCTTATGTTGATTGCCTTGTTGTACATATCATCAGCAATTTTCATAAGGTTTAAACTTGCTATCATAGAAGTATTCATTCTCATCAGAGTATTTAATTCGTCATAAATATCAGTATTAGAAACTTCTGTTGCGTATTGTTGAATATTTTCTTCTGCTTTTACAATTCTTGGTTCGCCAGATTCTTCATTTGGAACCATTTTATTATGTTGTCCTTGGTCAAGTGATTCAGGAGAATCAAACTGAACGATTGGTATTGTCCCGATTTTTTCAGGTAAAGAACCTGCGTTATCATAGTTTATAACATCACCGTTTGGTTTAATTTCAATTTTATAAGAATTTGCAGGAATTTTAATTCCATCACCAACCAACCAGTCATCAACCGTCATAAGGTAACCACCCTCGCCACGCTTTAGTGAACCGTCACGAGTATATTGGACTTCGCCATCAGGTGATACTACAGGAATGTAGCCTTCGCCGTTAATTGCTACGTCGTAAGGGTTTTTACTAACTCTTATAGAGCCTTGCAAAGCATTTGTTCTTATTGCCCCTTCTACATAACCGTCTTCTCTCATTAATTGTTCGAATCGATTAGATTTATAAGCGACAGTATTTGTGTTTGCAAGGTTGTTTGCAATATAGCCCAATCTTTCAAACTGGATAGTTGAATTGTTTATACTTTTTCTTATTACTGCTTGCATGTTATACATTATTCAAGCCTCCTATGAAACTGAACCTAATTGACTTATCACTTTTTGCAAATTTTGGTTTTCCATCATAAAAATTTGTCTGTTTGCTTCAAAATTTCTTACAACAGGTTTAATTGCCAAAAATTCGTTTTGGATAAGTACGTTTGAATATTCGTTATATCCTTGTTTTACATCAGGATTTAGGACTGCCATTCCATTAGAATCAACAATACCTAAATCCCCTGCTTCAACAAGGTGATTTGTAGTTTTATCAAAAACGTTAATTTTACCTTTTGAATTTATAACAACTTGTGAAGCGTTATCAGGAACTACAGGCAAACGAATTGGCATACCTGCATCTGATAAAACTGCATTATCTTCTAAATCTAATAAATTACCAAGCTTATCTAATTTAAAGCGACCGTCACGAGTCAGTTTTACACCTTGAGGAGTTTGAACTTGAAAATATCCTTTGTTCGCAAGAGATATATCAAGAGGGTTTTTGGAAACCATAATACGTCCCGGTTGGTCATCAATTGTACTGGATAAACCATGAACACCAATATATTCGGTGAAAGACGAAACGACAGGCTCGCGTCTTTGGAAGCCGACTTTATCAAAGCCTGCTACGTTTTCATTAATAATACCGAGAACTTCGCTCTGCAAATGCATTGCACGAATAGAAGCTTTCATACCTTGTTCACAAAATCTTACGCCACCGTTTATTTGCATCTGTTTTACCTCATTTCTCCCATGTTAATCGGTATTTTAGGGGGTTACTTTAATTAATATGACTAAAATCATCCGATTATATGAGATGGTATTTTTTTAATGATAGTTTTTATAAAGTCAAAATTTTATATTAGGTAATTCAATGGATGTTTGGTTTATAAAAGAGTGATATAATTCGTTTGTTAAAATCTGGAGAATTGTATGAAAAAGCTATTTTTAACATTTCTTTTTGCAATGTTTATTATAACTCCGTCTTTTGCTTCTAATTGGATAGAGGTTTCAACAGGAGTTTTTGTTGATGGCGAAAGCATAGAACCATATATTAATGATTTTGGGAATGAAGAATCAGATAAATATATTTTTTGGACAAAAAGAATGAATAATAACGGGTATAAATATACAAGTCTGGAAAGTTATTATAAAAAGAAAATAGAGTATTTTGTTGATAAAGAAATAATTGATTTTACACATAAAAGAATTGCAATAAAATCTAATTGTATATATGGTGTAAATTCTGAACTTATAAATAGATTTGATTATGCCAATCAACGTATAGATTGGAAATATATTATTCCTGATACGCCTGAGCAAGAACTGTATAAAGAAGTTTTAAAAACGAAAATTTCTGTAGAAAAAGAACGTAAAAGACTTGAAGATTTGAGGCTTGAAGAAGAACGTAAAAAAGCAGAAGCAGAAGCTGAAAAATTAGAAGAAATGAATAATCCAAAATTTAAGAAACGTTAAATTTTGTTATAAATTTTCATATTGGCATGTACGTGTAAAATTGTTTATGAGATAATTGTAAAGCACATGTGTGGGGGTATTATCTCAAGCATCAGCAGCAACTTATGTTAAGAGTTGTAAACTTTGTATCTTTTTTTTTCAAAAAAAGGCAAGTTATGGGGATAAAAAAACTTTATATACATGTAGAAAGTTGGAATTGTGTTTGAAAAAGATTTAATTTTGTCAAATAACGTAAACTGACTTGAAAGCGTGTAGTGGTATGGACAACAGAATTCAAGAAAAACCTTATATTTCGCAGAATCTTGCAACATCTACCTTGCAAAATCATAATTTGGCATATTTGTGTAGTCGAGGTGTCTCATATAATAATAACAATAATAATAATGTATCTTTTAAGGGAAAAGGGTTTAAAAAAATCAGTGATGCTTTTTGGCATGGTTATAAAAAGCTATCTAATTACATGAAATCCCCTAGTGAGGTTGTAAATGCTTCTGTTGATGCATTCGGAACTGGTGTTATTGCAACGGCTGTAATTCCAATTAGTCCGGGCAAAGGTGATAAAGAAGATAAAGAAAAGAAATTTTTCCAAGCAATAAGACAACCAATATCAGCAATTTTGAAATTTGCATTCCAAGTTCCGATGACGTTCCTTGTTTGGGTAGGTGTTGATAAGTTGGCTTATGGCAGAAAAATCAAAATGTTTAAAGATGAAGTTATCGGCGATCTAATTCCTGACAGTAAATATCTTGAAAAGCATTTAACAAAAGAAGAAATCAATAATATGGCAGCTGAATACAATAAGCCAAATAGCACATTACGCCAAAAACATATTGATGAAATTAAGAAAATATATGTATCAGATGGTAAAACCGTTACTGGCGAAGAATTAAATAAGAAATTATCAAAAGACAAAGATAATTTTATTGCTAGACAATGTGCAAGTGCTAAAAGAGATAAATTAATTGATGAAATGCACATAGATACAAGTGCTATTAAAGATGAAGACTTAATATCAAAAGAAATTAAAACATATGTTGAAAAGGCAGAAAAAGCCGATGCAAAACAAGCAAAAGACGCAATAAAAAATCGTTTGGATGCAGCTAAAAAAGATGCAGACCTGAAGTGGTATGAAAAATTAGGTATAAAAACTAAAAAAGTAAAAGAATATAAAGCTCAATGCGAAGCAATTGAAAAAGAAGAATATGTAAAATGTTTGAAGAGCTCAAATCCTGAGTTGTTCAAAAATCAAGAAGCAAGAGCTAAATGGTACAAAAAGATTAAAGCTACAGAAGCTTTAAAACGATATAACGGCAAAAAATTCTGGATATCATTGGGTGTGAACCTGGTAATGGTAACTATTAGTTGTTATGCATTGAATTGGTTACATCCTAGAATAAAAGAATTGATTGATAAACATCGTCATAAAGATGATGCACAAGAACAAGATAACTGCAAGAAAGTTGAGGTGAACGCATGAAAATTCCTCAAAACGTTTTAGTTTTAGCACCTGCAGCTTCTATTGCAGTATCTCTAATCGCTAAGGATGCTGTTGGTTGTTACTTGTATGTTACACAAGCCAGAAGTAATAAAAAGATGACTCCAAAACAACGAGCAGATGTTGCTAACTATGATTTAGCAAATGGTATTATAAACATAGGGCTTCAATTGGCAGCTGTAAAACCTATAGAAAAGTTGATGACCAAATTAGTTGACAAGAAGTTTATGGATAAATTCTTCAAAAACAGAATGCAAGAATTGTCTGAAGGGACATTCAAAGACATAATGAGTAATATATCAAGACATGAAGGAATTGCCAAAGGTGCAGTTGCCGTGTTGTCTGTTATTATATGCCAATACTTGATAAAACGCGTATTATCACCATACTTATCAGTACCGGCAGGAGAATGGGCTAAACAAAAGGGAATTATTAATCCAAAATTATATGATGGTAAAACATAAGCTGATAATACAAAACCTAATGAAGCA
>JAKSUP010000115.1 GCA_024408905.1 bacterium | reverse complement strand
TAAATTAAAATTATATGAAAGCATTAATCTTGGAAGAAAACTTTCAATATTTAGAAATTTTTCTGCAAATCCATTAAAAGTTATAGAAGAGAATAAGAAATATTTAAAAAGATTAGGTATTGAAATAAATACGGATGAAATTTCAAAATTGCCCATAAATGAACAGGAGAAAAAAATCACAGAAATTCTAAAAGAAAAATTACCGGAAGGTGAAAAATTAAAACTTTACATTAAACCAAGAGGCTATGAAGAAACTATTTATCATGAAATGGGGCATCTTCAAGACTTTGCAAAAAATTTAAAAGAACTTGACTTAGAAAATTGGCAATTTTGGGATGTATGGGGCAACATGAAAAATGCTTTGAAAGGTATTAAAAATAAAGATACTGCAGGCATAGAAGCAATTGGCAATCATTGGGGCGGAACAACATATAAAGGTTACAAAGAGTTATTAAAAAAAGATCCTGAAATGTTCAAAAGTTTATATCCTGATTTGTATGAGCATTTGACAAACAAAGAAGTCCAAAAAACAGCAGGTAAAGTTTCTGCCTATGCTCAAACAAGTATCGGCGAATTTATTGCAGAAACTTATGCAAAAATGATTTCTGGCGACAAAATACCTGAAGATGTTTTAAAATTATACAAAAAATATAATGGACCTTTGCCTAAAGCATTTGCATAATTATCTATCAGGTTTATAAATTGGTTTCCCCGCTTTAACATAATCTTCAAGGACTTTTTCACCAAGTTCATGTTCAATATTACCATATACAGTAATACCTCTTTTTTTAAATTCTTCCAACCAACCCGGCTTAAACCCTTCATCAAAACCTGTTATCTCTTCAACTCTTTTTGAAGGTACACCATAATATACGGCCTTTATTCCTGACCACATAATTCCACCTATGCACATAATACAAGGCTCAGAGGTTACATATAAACTCAAATTATATTTTGATAAATCATAGTTATTAAATTTTTCTTCTGCAATCATAATTGCCAGCATTTCAGCGTGTTCATTACTACATTTTAATTCCACTACGCAGTTTGAACTCTTTGCAATTAAATTCCCATTATCATCGAATATAGCAGCAGTAAAAGGGCCTTTACCCCTGTCAACATTTATCTTAGTTTCATTTTGCAAATCTATTATTATTTTTCTTGCATTTTCGAGCTTTGCATTATCAATTTCTTCATTAGCAATTATAGACATTATACCCTCGTATTAAATAATGTGCTGTGGTTTTGTAATGACACCTTTTTGTAAACGTTTTTCCAATTCTCCATCAGGACAATAGAATGGTGATACTGTCATAATCTTAGCTGCAATATCAGGGTAATGATAAATAAACTTCAATTCACTTTCTGTTAAAGGTTTTTGTGTATGTACGTTTGCATAACGAGCGAGTTCCAGAATATTCCTTGCTTCGTTTTCATCCTTAAACTCTATTTCTAGTTTATTATACACATTTCTAAAACCTTTAATACCACCATACTCACCCGTTGTAATCATACGACCGGTTTCAATAATTTCAGGTTCACCTCTACCTAATTCTTCAAAATCATATAATTCGTAGTTACGTCTGTCTTTCAATGCACCATCAGCGTGTATACCTGATTCGTGAGCAAAAGCATTATCACCAACAGCCGGTTGATTCATAGGAATCGGTAGGCCAAAAGCATAAGCAGTATATTTAGCAAGTTTCCAAGCTTTTGAAAGATCAATATTAGGGTCTATCTGATATTTACCCTTAAATCCTGCTGATTTAAGTACAGCAAGTAAGCAAGATACCAAATCTGCGTTTCCGGCACGTTCACCCATACCATTTATTGCTGTATTTATATAAGCATCAACTCCGGCATCAACTGCTGCTTGAGCGCCAGTAACAGAACAAGCAACAGCCATACCCAAGTCATTATGAAAATGCAATTCGATAGGCATTTGAGTTTCTTTTGCAATTTGGAATATTCTTAAATAAGTTGAATGTGGATCTTCATATCCTAAAGTATCACAGTATCTGAAACGATAAGCACCACATCTCTTAGCCTCTTTTGCAAGCTTAATTAAATAATTCAAATCACTTCTTGAAGCATCTTCTGCATTAACGCCTATAATTTTAGCGCCTTTTGATACAGCACATTCGACAGCTTCGCAGGTTAAATTTATAATATCCTGTGGAGTTTTTTTGCCCATATACTTTCCGTAAATCATTTGTTCAGAAGTAGATTGAGATAAATTGCAATTCTCTAATCGCGGACAATTTTTAAAAGATTGCTCAACATCACTTGAGATTGCTCTCATCCAACCTGAAAGTTTTGTCTTTGTTATGACTTTTCTTTGTACCAATTCTAAATTTGCATTTAAATAATTTAATTCGTGCATTGTTGTTGGAAAACCGAACTCTGATTGAGTTATTCCCATATCATCAAGCATCAAATTAATTATTGTCTTTTGGAGTTTTGCTAAGCCAAGCCTTGAAGTTTGAACTCCGTCTCTGTTTGTTACATCTACAAAATATATTTTTGGCATTTGTCATTCCTCTATTACTTAACTTTGAATGGTGCAATCGTGTCATTCTTAATAACATTTTTTAATGAATCAACAATTGCTTCTTTCTCTTGTACCATTTTTTCTTCTACAACTTTTTTATTGACACTCATCATCAAACCTATCATCGCAAATATTGAAAGAGCAACTGTTAAAAACAGTGTTGTGATCATATTTTGTGATTTATTTGCCTCTTTAATATCATTGACATAAAATGGATTATTTTCAGAGTATTCACCTACGATATAATATTGTTTTACTGTAGGTCGTTTTGTAGGATCATCATTTGCTCTTGAAGTTACACAAAATTTTACTGATTTATCAGAGCTTCCGGATAGTATTAATGTGTCACAATTTCTGTCTTCTAACCAATTATTTGGGGTTTTACCATTAAAGTGCCCATCATATACGGTATTCATTTTGTTTTTTATATCTTTAGCAATATCCATCTGTGTATCACTAAAAGTTGTATTTGCTTTTAGAACTTGACCAAAGTTTGGTGACGCTGCTAAATGATTGATTCTCATATACATATCCTTCCCTACAACTTACTTGATATTATACTCCCAATTTCATATCTGGCGCAATAGCGTTTGAGTTCTTTTATAACAACTCCTGATAATGAAAATACTGCTATTAAATTCGGAACTGCTAAAAATAGCGTTACGGCATCTGATAAATTGATTATAGATTGAAAATTCATTGCAGAACCTGCGATTATACATATACAATAAATTGCTTGGAATGATCTTGTTTTTAAAATTGAATTTCCAAATAAAAAGTTCCAAGCTTTTAAACCGTAATATGAACCACAAAGCATCGTAGACAACACAAAACAGCTAGCCATTATTGTTAGTACAATTGGAAAACCTGTACATATTGTACCAAAAGCTTTTGATGTCAACTCAATTCCTGCAATACCATCAACCGTTAAATATGCTTTTGATATTACAATTACAAAAGCTGTAGCAACACCAACAATACAAGTATCAACAAATGGTTGCAGCATGGATATAAACGCTTGTGCTACAGGCTTATTTGTATTAACTGCAGAAAATGCAATCGGAGCAGTACCTAATCCTGATTCATTTGCAAACATTGCCCGTCTAAATCCCCATAACATGCAAGCCAATGCTCCACCTGTCATTGCTCTTGGTGAAAAAGCTTCTTTTATTATCAAGACAATCGTCTCAGGCAAATGTCCAATATTCAATATACAAACTATAAACGCACTCGCGACATACAATGAACACATAACCGGCGTAACCTTAGACGTAAACTTTCCAATTGCTTTTATGCCACCTATAATAGTAAACCACGTTATAACAGCTACGATAGTACCCAATATCCATCCATTATTTGCAAAAATACTAGAATCTCCACCTGTTACTTCTGTAAACTGTGCCGTCATAGCATTAATTTGGAACAAGTTCCAACCACCTATCATTGCGAATATACAACATACTGCATAAGTTTTAGCAAGTATTGGAGCTAATTTGTTCGAATACTTTCCTCTAAGGCCTGCCAAAATATAGTACATTGGACCACCTGAAACACTGCCATCGGGATTTATTTGTCTGAATTTAACACCCAATAAAACTTCTGAGAATTTTAATGCCATTGAAAATAATCCGGCAATAATCATCCAAAAAATTACACCAGGCCCCCCTATTGATACAGCAGCAGCTGAACCGGCAACATTACCGATTCCGGCAGAAGCAGATATTGTTGCACTTAAAGCCTGAAATGATGATAACTCACCTTTTTTCTTTCTTTGATAACCACTTGTAGCACTATGTTTGTATCTATTTGTAATTAACCTTAATGCATGTCTAAAACCCCAAACCCCAATAAAACCTGTTCTGATTGTAAAAAACACAGCAGCTGATATTAGCAAAGCAACAAGAAACTCAATTTTCACTCCACCTATTGTTATTGAAGAAAAAATTAAACCTGATATTCTGTCAGCAATTGGTGACAAAAAGCTATCTATTACGGCATCTAAATTCATAAAACAATGCTACAACAAATACTTGGTAAAATCTATAAATACTTTAAAAATTTTAACTTTATAAAGTTTTGTAACAATAATTAAAAATTAATTAAAGAATTATTAAAATTAACCGTTAATAATAATGTAAGATTGGAGATTAATTAACGTGTCATTTAGCATTTCTTCAAAACTGGAAGAATATAATAAAAGATTCCCTCTTTACACAAGAGAAGCTATTGTAGAAATGATGCTACAAGACGGAGTAATTACTCCGGAAGTTGCACAAAAAATTAATTCCGGTGTGAGTATTTTTATTTTGGATCAAGAAATAGCCTCAAACAATCAATCTTTTACTGAAGTTTTTGGAGGATATTTTTCAAAAAAAGAACAAACTGAAATTATAAAAACACATCCAAATACAAAATTAATAAGTGTCAACAAAAATGGAGAAATAATACCTGAACAATTCACAATAGACGGATTAAAATCAAAATTCGACAACAATAAATATGATATTACAGAAGAAATTGATGAGTATAATTATAAAACTATAAATGTTATTGACAAGAGTAGTAAAAAAGTAGTTCGTAAAATTACTATAGAACCACCCTTTTTAGATAATACAACAATACACGTTACCGAATATGATAAAAATGAAAATGGTACAGGTGAGGTGCTTCTATATGAAAATAAAGGTAAATACAATATAGGGCGTATTGATAACTATGATTATCAAAAAGGTGAAGGATCACAAATTTTTTATGACGATAATA
>JAKSUP010000114.1 GCA_024408905.1 bacterium | reverse complement strand
AGCTTTTTGTTCAGCCATTACTTCTTCAATTGTTGTTGCTGTACTTCCTTCTATCGGTTCAGGAAGTGAATTTACAAATTCAACGGCTCTATCGTATTCAGAAGCTGTAGCTAACCATTTGAAAGATTTTACTAATTTCAAAGGTTTTGCAACATCACCTCTTACAACAATTTGGAATTTTGTTGCAGCATTATCAACATATTTGTTTGAGAAGCTTGGCAAAATTGCAATTTCTTCTTCAGGAACCATTTCACAGAAAATTGAAAACGCTTTTGCAGTTACAACATTTGTACTTGCAACGCTATTTATCATATTTGCAGGGTTAATTGCACCGATTGGCCCTAAAAGATTTGAAACAAGAGATGCCATTCTTGCCCTGACTTTCATATCAGCATAATTTCTGAATAAATCAAAGTCCCCAAATACATGCAAGCTCAATATATTACCTAGAGATGTAATCGGATTAATATGACAAACACAGTCTTCAAAACTTATGCTTCCATTAAGTTCAGAGAAATGAGTTGTATCAATTGTGAACAAGCCTTCAACAATGCCACCAAGTGCTGTTTGGAAAAATGCAGATTCTCTGATGTTTTCTGCGATAATCATATTTTCCAATTTCCCAAAAGGCCCAAATTGTCCGTCTTTTACTAAGAAATTAACATCACCTTTTAAACTTCTCATTTGTTCATCTAAGGTTGCACCTTGTAATGATATATCTGTGTCAAAATCAGCTTTTCCTGAAAGCATACCTTTCATATTTGCTGCATCAGTCATAGCTTTATCAACATCAACTCCGTTTCCTTGAAGGTTGATTTTTAATAGGCTGTTAATTAAGTTCATAGAAATATTACCATGAACATTTCCGTCAAAAACGTGTGTTCTTAAATTATTCAAATAGAACACATTTCTTGCCATAGAAATTCTTGCCGTTGTATTTTTTACATCAATATTCCCTGTAATAATTCTTGCTAAATTAATTGAACCTGTACGAATTTCTACAGGAATATCAGCGCTTTGAGAAGGTTTTGAAGAAGCAGCATTTTGAGGTGCAGCCGGAACATATTTCATAGCCTTATCAACAACAGTCATCATTTTATCAACATTCAAGTATCTTGAATTTACATTCAAATTAGTTATATTCAAAACAGGTGACGGTAAAATATTCAAGTTTCCGTTTACTTGGATATCAGACCCGTTCAAAATCAAATCTGCCAATGAGAAATTAATATCATGACCTCTAAATCTCAAACCTGCATTTCTTAAATCAACAAGAATTTCAGGAATTGAAAGATTGTTGATATCAAATCCTCCACGAAGTCTTGGAGAAGAAGTATCACCAAACACATATGCTTTCCCTGAAAGAGTGAACTTAGAACGAGGGAATACATAGATTTTACCGTTCAAATCTTTTGGCATAGTAATTTTAATTAAGTTTATTCTATTCCCTGCAATAGTTCCGTCTATTCCAAAGATTTCATTAAGATTAACTATTTCGTTACCTTTTTCATCAACTGTTATGTCACGAGTAAACGCACCCGTTTTCTTGATTTTTATTCTGTTACCTTTAAAATCAACGATAGATTGTAATGAAACATTTTGTCCTTGAAGTTCTGTAAAATCAACAGGTGTAATAAAGTTTGCTTTATCAGTCAATGCCTGAGCAAACAAAGTTTGTTTCTGTCCGTTTCCGTCAAATGTAACTTTAACAGGAATAGAACCTTGTGAATGAATAAACGGTTTCAATTCACGACCGATTAGTTTAATCATATCGTCTGTAGAAATCTTACCGTCAGTCACAAATTTTATTGATTTCAATTTGTTATAATCAATAACTTCACCGGAATATGTTATTGAAGAATTGTCATTAAAGTTAAGTTTATTTTCTTTTATAAAGATATTATTATCAGCAATTTCTGTTTCAAATTGAGGTGCAGAAATTGTTGAACGAGTTTGAGGAAGTGAAACCAACAAACCTTCGTTAGTCAGTTTACCCCTTAGTTCTTTTTTGTTTGCATAAAATTCGCTTGAGAATTTCTTGTTTTGAATAGATAAACTGTTTGCTCTATCTGATATATTGAGATTATCTAGTCCTGCTTTAACAGTTGCAACAGCCTCTTTAAGTTTACCGTTCAAATTAAGTTCAAAGCTTGCATCTGCTGAACGGAAATGATACGCATTTCTCAATTCTTGTGGTGCGAAAGAATAGAATAACATCGGTAAAGGTATTCTGTCTGCTTTGATTTTTATATCAGCAATTGATTTTTCATCAATTTTACCATCAATATCGATTTCAGAATTATTAACAAATAACTGAGAATCTTTGATATCCAAAATATTATTATCAAGAATTATGTTGATATTTGCATCTCTGACTGCTCTGCCAACACCTTGAACAATAACACCACCGTTTTTGATAATAACAGAACCGTTTGATTTTAATTTTTTGAAGTTTGTTTTTACATAACAATCTGCCTTCAAGCTTCCTGTTGCAGTGTATTTTGCAAGTTCATGAGGAATTGCTAGTGTATCTAAGAATGCTCTTGAAAGCAATAGCAAATCATTAAACTTGATTTCTGAAGATTTAATTGCCATATCCATTTTTGGATGTTTTGAGTAATTTAATTTACCCAACAAGTTTAATTTTGCATTTTGAGTTACATAAAGATTTGTATCTAAATCAACATTTGTCCCAAACATTTTTGCATGCAAATAACTTTCAAGAAGTTTAATATGTGCAACATTCAGAGTCAAACCATCAATATTCAAATAACCGTAAGAATTAATTTCGCCACGATTTTCTCTGACTTTTAATTTTGTATCTAAATTAGTTTTCAAATTGTATTTTCTATACATTGTAACCGGGTTTATGAAAGGAAAATCTATTCTTTCAGCAGGGTCGTCTTCTGTATCCAAAGCCGGTGCAGGAGGAGGTAAGAAGGTATTAATATTTACGTTTGCAGTAATATTTTTGTTCTCATCGCTAAATATTTCAGCATAAGTTTTAACCTTAACGGTTTTTCCGTTAAAATATCCTGCCTTTAATTGTTCGCCTGTCAATTTTAAATAATGTTTTGATTGCAGGTCATTAACCAAAATTTTGTAATTATTAACTGTTATATGAGGAACTTTTATTCTAATTTTGGAAATTGCTTTTGTGATAAATGTTTCTTCTACTTTTTCAACACCTTTTTCTTCAAGCTTTTGTTCTCTGCCTGAATTTAAAATATTTTCAACCAAAGTAATAACTTTGAACTGTTTATTGTTCGCAATTTCCAAATTACTAAACGGATTATTAATTTCTACACAAGAAACTTTTACTGTCCATACAAATATACTTGGAAGTGCAACACGAGTTTTTAAACTGTCTGCCGAAAATAATACTGAGTTGTCAGGCAATTTAACGGAAATCTTGTCTGTCTTAATCCCGACACCAAAAAGTGGTGTAGTTATAATCTTAGGATTTTCAAAATCCACAGACAAATTAGCCTGTTCTTTAGCAATCTTTTGTACTTCAGGCTTAAATTGATTCAAATCTATTACGTTTGGTAATACAAACAAAAAGCCTAAATAAATTACTGCAAAAATCCCTAACGCAGTAAAACCGGCAATCTTCCAAAAATTCTTCATATATATACCCCTTTAATTTATCTCTCAGTTTATCCCTAATATTTACCCCTGATATTTACCCAATTTTAGCACAAAATGAATTGTATGCATAAAAACACAACAAAATATATATTTTGATGGATTTTAGTTTAATTCAATCTGCATAAACTTATTTTTGTAATCGTTAATTGTGTTCATAAGTTCAATAAATTCGGCATATTTTACTGTATGTAATGTTTTTGAGATTTCTACGCCTGAGATAAAAGATATTTGATAAATATTTTCCAGTTGTTCTTCAATTGATATCATCCTTGCTTCTGCAAAAACTTCCAATAATGTTTCAATCACTTCTTCTGTTACACCAAGGGCTGCAGCAGCACGCGAAATATCAAATTTACCCTCAAGATTATTACAAGTATATTTAATCATTCCGGAAAAAGTTTTTAAAATATTTTCTTCGTCAATTTTAAACTTTTGATAATTCATATAATGAATTGCGTTCGCACAAATTTTTTGTTTAATCTCTGCCAGAATTTCTTCGTTTGCAGGATAATCAAAAAACATCAAAACATCATTTTTATTGGCAGTTTGTCTTGTAACAACATTTTTCACTATATTTTGATAAGGTTTTAGGGTTTCTAATATGGTCCTATCTTCTACAAAAACAGAAATCCCGAGTTTGGAATTTTTGATATAATCATCAACTTGAGCAAAAATGTTTTTCTTTTTTCTATGGTCATAAATTTTTAACTTTGATTGTTCTTCTTCTTTTAGGGCGTCAGAATGAATATCCTTTACCATTAATTGAATATCTGTTGAACCGTTAAAAGTATTGAGTTGTGGAGCAAAAGCTATATCAAGCTTGTCACCTGAAATCAAAGGAATATCCCCTCTTGACCACCAAACACAATCTTTTGGTCCTTTCGGAGTTTCAATAATCAGTTTTAAATGTTCTTTTGTAGAACCCATTAATTTTTTTTGTTTCAAAGTAGCATTTTTAATTACAAAAGTCGGTGAAGGATTTGACATCCCAAAAGGCTCAAGCTTAGAAATTTCTTCAACCAAAGGTACATCAATTTCAGAAATGTCAAGTTCTAAATCAATATCCAAAGAAGGTTTTAATTTTTCACCATTCAACATTTCATCAATTGTTTTGTTTAATGCTTTTTTTACACTCTCAAAATCAGTTTTGCCACTGAATGCAAACCCACCTGCTAATTGGTGACCACCAAAACCGTCTAAAATATCAGAAATATTCGCAATTATGTCATAAATATTGAGTTCTTTTACTCCTCGTGCAGAACATCTATATTGTTGCGTTTCATCTGAATAAGTCATTATAAATGTCGGTTTATAATATTTTTCAACAAATTTTGAAGCTACAATCCCGACAATTCCGACATGCCATTCTTTATTAAATAAAACAATGGCGTTATCTCTCATGCCTGTTGCTTTCCACATTTCATCAGCCTGTTCAAAAGTTTCAGCACAAAGTTCCTGACGAAGTTTGTTATAGTTTTCAAGCGTAATTATTGCCATCTCGATTTCTTGTTTGATGTCTGATGTCAAAACTTTTATGGCTGCATCAACCGTATCAAGTCTGCCTGATGCATTTATTCTTGGTGCAATAGAAAAGGCTACTTGTTCTGAAGTCAAACCATTATCAAGATTTACTCCTGCGACATCAAGCATGCGTTTTAAGCCGTAATGTTTTCCCTGTGCAATTAGTTCCAAACCACGTG
>JAKSUP010000113.1 GCA_024408905.1 bacterium | reverse complement strand
AGCATAGGAAGAGGATATTGGATAGGATATTACGTCCCCATTTTGTTGGTGCGATATTATGTTGTAAGGATTTATTACCGAGTAAGGTTCAGTTATATGATATTACGGCAGATATTAAATTAGAGCACGTGAATGATGTCACTGATTATTTGATAATGAATTATGGTGACATTGAATATAATTTTCAAGTTGATTACAAGCATATTACTGATGAGGGTATAGATTTTGCATCTAAAGGTTTGCATATCAAGGCGAGTAAGCATCATCATTATATTATTAATAGTATAAAGTAGTAGTAGATAATAAATTAGTCAAGAATTAAACATATAGGAGAATTAGAGATATGAACAAGAAGGAGTTGAATTTAGTTAATTTCAATGATAGTGAGTGTAAGGTTATTAAGCGCTTATTATTAGATTTTGAGTGTTATGAACGTGATTTAAAGTATTTCAATGCTGTTGAGTTGATTAATGCTTTTATACATAGTGTATTTTACTCATCAAGTTTGGAGTATGTTCGTTTAAAGCAGAGGTGTATGGAATATATGATTGAAGAGTATTCAAATTGTTAAGTTATTTTAACTAAATAAATTTGTATATTTGAAATATTTTTAGTACCTTTGCATTGTAATTAAGAAATAAAGTTAAGATATATGATAGGAAATGAAATTTGGTATTCATAGTTGAATAATAAAGTGTTTTTTAAGTTATACGAGGTTTTTCATAGGAGTATAAAAGGCGAAAATGAGCATCAAGTTCGTGCTTGATGTGTCCTTTAATAGGACTGCGTGGGTTCAATTCCCACAACCTCAACAATTAATCTTGAACATAGTTGTTCATCGGTAGATACGAGAGGAGAACGTACTTTTTAAGTACGATGTGGACAAATCGGCATCAAGTTAGTGCTTGATGTGTTACGTGGTAACTTCGGTGGTTCAAATCCACCTCTACCAACTATTAAACGAGCAAAAAGAGTTTAACTGCAAGATTTATTTAATTATCCATAAATTTATCTACATGTTTATTTATCAATGTTTCACATTGCTCTTGGTTCGTTTATACCTTATATGAGGTTTTTCATAGGAGTATAAAAGGCGAAAATGAGCATACATTAGTAGTGTATGTGTCACTAATGTGACTGCGTGGGTTCAATTCCCACAACCTCAACTTTCTTGTTCTCTCTATTGTTTGTGTTTTGACGTTGTTAATGGTGAGTGGCAATTCGGTCACTCACCAACATAACGGAAAAAACATTATATAATAGAATTGGGAATATATGATAAAAATATTTTTCAGTAATGGAAAAGAATAATATTTATTAGCATTTGTTATTATAACATTCTACGTGTAAAAGGAGTTGAAGAGACCTTTTACATTTATGCAAGGGGTGATGGACTTGCGAATGTTATTATTATTATTAGAATATTTTTGGACTGTGGTGATTCAATTATATTCGTTTATTTGTGGTACACTTTTTTCTAATGCTATAACCTTTTAGGGAATGGGTTAATTTTCCTTTTTTTTTCTTGTTCTTTTCTTATTACTGAATATGGACTTGTAACTCAGTTGGTTAGAGTAGCAGACTCATAATCTGAAGGTCATAGGTTCAAGCCCTATCAGGTCCACTTATAAAAATACATTAATGAAAGAAGAAATATCTCAATATTATAGAGATAAAGGTTTTGATGTTGTTTATATCAATATCAATAAAGAACCGAGAAGAGTTGCAACATTAAGGAATAGTAAAACAAAAGAAATGCGTTCAATGAGTTATGCAAAGTATTTGTTTACAAGTTTTCATTGTTGTGATATAAATCAAGGTGATGAGATTGACCATATAAATAATGACAAAATGGATGATAGAATTGAGAATTTACAAGTTATTTCAAAGGGTAATAACATACGTAAGAGTCATGTAAATAAAAAGATGATTGAACGTGAATGTCCAATATGTCATAAGACATTTCAGTTTCCTTTAAGTAATTTAAAATCTCATCCAAACCCATGCTGTTCACGTAAATGTGGTGGAATTAAATCTCATTTGAAGAAAGACAAAATAGTTTAGTTGTTTACATAGTTGTTAAGTAGTTTGTAAAAGAGAATGGGAAGAGAGATATTAGTATTTATACTTTTATTAATCTTCCTTTCTCTAACAAATTTTAACTAAATTAATTTGCATATTTCAAAAAAAATTAGTATCTTTGCATTATGAAAAGATTTAATAAAAAAATAACAATAAGTGAAGAAAAATTGCATCAAATAGTCATGCAAGAAGTTCATAAATTGTTTGAATATGCAAGACCAAGAAATGAAATAATTGAGAGAATATCATCTTATCTTCCTCAAATCATTGAAAATTGGTGTTTAGTACATGCTTGTTCAATAACTAATACCAATATCAATCAATGCAAGAATCATTGGAAGACTGAATTAAGAACACACTTAATGAAGTCTGCAACCTTTAAACTTAAAGGGAAAAACGATTACAAATCACGTTATTCAATGATTACACAAGCAGAAAGTAAAGATGAATTATTAAGTGATATAAAACAAATTGATTTTATCATTAGTGAAAAATTTTCTATTGAGAATATTAATCTTGATGAAAATATTTATCAACAAATATTAAATGATTTAATCAATAATAAAGAAAACATATTTGATATTATCGCTTCAATGAATAAAGAAAAAATAATTGAATATATTAACAATATTTAACTAAATATATTTTGATATTTCAAAAAAAATTCGTACCTTTGCATTGTAATTCAAAAAAAGAATATATATGATATAAAAGATATACATGGGATTTTTCATAGGAGTATAAAGGCGAAAATGAGCATACATTAGTAGTGTATGTGTCACTAATGTGACTGCGGTGGTTCAATTCCACCAATCCCAACTATATGAGGTTTTTCATAGGAGTATAAAAGGCGAAAATGAGCATCAAGTTCGTGCTTGATGTGTCCTTTAATAGGACTGCGTGGGTTCAATTCCCACAACCTCAACACGTTTCAGTTGGTTACTGAATAGAGGACAAAGACAATGCCTTGATAGGAATAAGAGTTAACCACTCTCAAAAGAAGTCTAAACGAAAAGGAAACATAGCAGACTTTAGTACAACAAATATCTACGTTATTTGTTAATTGATAAATTATACAACTACCTTTGTATTTATTTTAATTACAAAGTAGGTTTGCAAAAATAATCATTTACACGAATAAACGGAGGGTAGAGTAAGTCGCATTGAAATTGGTTAGCGAACCGATGGAGCAAAGTTGTAAGTCTATGAGAGTTTTCCATGCAAATGAGTTATCTATAAGTGAACATGGAGTAAGTAACTATAATATCGGTGAGAATGTAGAAGTGTTTTTTTACAAAACATGGAGTTGAGTAGCCATAATGTCGGTGAAAGCAATGAAGTGCCTTATAGGATTTAGATTTTGATATTTTTTTCAATATAATGATATTTATATATTGTTATTATTGGAAATAAAATGGTGCGTTGGAGGAACTGGCTAACTCGTTGCCCTTTCAAGGCAAAGATTACGGGTTCAAACCCCGTACGCACTACAAAATAAATGGGGGTGTGATGAAAATGGTAAACATGCGAGACTTAAAATCTCGTGGGCAGAAATGCCCTTGGGGGTTCGATTCCCCTTGCCCCTACACTTGAACTCGCACAGAAAAGTATTTAAAAGGGCTTGACAATTTATATTTTTATGTTATTTTTTATATATAAAATATAAAGAATATGGATAAAAATATAATTATTAATAGTTTAAAAAATACAGAAAATCATTCATTACTTGATGTTTGTAGAGAGTTATGCGTTAAACCTAATGGTTATTACTATGATTTATTTAGGAAAATAATAAAAGATGAAAATATTGATATAAGTCATTTACGTAAAACACCATGGAATAAAGGTTTATACTACAGGGTAGAAGTTAAACCTTTATCGGAAATTTTAACAAAAGATAGTAAAATTCAAAGCGCACAATTAAAACGAAGATTATTTAATAATGGTTTAAAAGAACATAAATGTGAGTGTTGTGGAAATACTGAATGGATGGGTTTACCTATAAAACTTGAACTACATCACATAAATGGAGATCATTTTGATAATAGATTAGAAAACCTACAAATTCTTTGTCCTAATTGTCATAGTATGACTGATAATTATAGAGGCAAAAATAGTTCTTTGTGTTATATACCAATAAAAAAGTGTGTTCCTTTAACAAAGGAGGAAATTACGCAACGTCTTGAAGAAAAAAAAGAACAAAAAAGACTACGTAATGGCTATAAACCAAGAAAGAAACAAGAAATTTATGAACGTATTTGTCCCACTTGTGGGAAAACTTTTACAACAAAAAGAAAAGAACAAAAGTATTGTTCATTAAAATGTTCATCAACAAGAGATAGTAAATTACCATCAAAAGAAACTTTATTAAAAGATATTGATGAGTTAGGATATAATTTTTCTAAAATAGGTAGGAAATATGAAATTAGTCCAAATGGTGTGAAAAAATGGTTTAAAAAATATGACATATATATTAAATACAAATACCATCAAGACTTACATAATAGCAAAATAGAAAGAGAATATTATAAAAATAGTCAAATAGAAAATTAACAGATTTTTATAGTTCATAAATATTATTCTGTTTGTGAAAATAGAAGATATTTGCAAAGGTTAAACACTGATTAGATATTAATTTATCTTTTCAGTGTTTTTTTGTTTCACGTGAAACATTGCTTGATATAAATCAAGAAAATATTATTTTTCCATATTTTTTTATTAAAATATTTGTATATGCCAAAAAAAATCACTACCTTTGCATTACAAAACAAAAACATCTAAATAACTATGCAGTATATCGGTTTTACAACAACTTATTACACACTTTGGGAAGTAACTAATGAAGGTAAGTATTGTCATTACCGATATAAGCAGAACCTTTCAAAGGATTTTGATAAAGCAAAGGCAAAAGCGCCACATGCTTTCATTGATTTAACTTTACGTGGTCATTCTTCTTTTAAAGTCCTTATTCCAACATTTTTGTTTGGTAAATATAAGGGTCAGCAGATAAATGAATGTACTGACTTTGATTATATGAAGTGGTATCATAATATATCAAAAATTGATGCTGTAAAAAAAGTCATTAGACCAATTCTTATTGAAAATGGTTATAAACTTTGGAATGGTAAGTTACTTTGTACTGAAAAGGAATATGATTATCAAAATATGCTTGCAAAAAAGTTTCCAACATTCCAAAAGAAAATTGATAATAATGAAGTATTTAAATTCTATAACACTATTTACCCAAAAACATATATTAATGAAAATGGTATTAAAGTAAAAGAATTAAATATTCCA
>JAKSUP010000112.1 GCA_024408905.1 bacterium | reverse complement strand
AGAAATACCTGCGTAGCATGATTGTTCTTGATTTGGCATTTTATAATCCAATTTGTCTTATAACCTCATATGTGACTATTGCGACAGAGTTTGCCAAGTTCAAACTCCTTTGACCTTCTTTCATAGGAATAGTTATTGCAGATTCTTGTGTGACATATTCTTTTGGAAGCCCTCTTGTTTCCGGCCCAAAAACGATAAAATCACCTTCTTTGAATTTATAATCTGTATAAATACGTTTTGATTTTGTTGTCAGGTAATAAAATGTACCATTAGGAAACATTTCATACAATTCGTCCATAGAATTAAGTTTATGGATATCTACGCTATCCCAATAGTCTAAACCTGCCCTTTTTGTGTATTTGTCTGAAAGTGAAAATCCAAGTTTGCCTACTAAATATAAAGACGCCCCTGTGCAAGCGCAAAGTCTTGCAATATTTCCTGTGTTTTGTGGAATTTCAGGTTCATATAAAACTATGTTGAGCATTGCCATAATTATTCTTCTTCTATAACTCTTTTTGCTTCAATAATAACAGGCAAACCTCTTATTACACAGAATACAATGGCAAATACTGCAGACCAGTAGCCGATTTCTCCTACAATTTCAGCAAAAGGACAAGTCGGAACTTGAGCTGCGATAATTAAAACAAAGGCAACAACTTTGGCTACAGCATAAGTTATTCTCATAAATTTTGATCCTGTGATAAATTTACAAATAGCATTTCTCTGCATGCCAAACGGAGTGTATCCCTTTTCCATAGCTGCACTTCTTATGGTATCAGTAATAAATCCTCTTGTTATAGCGATAAGAGGGAAAATTATATTTAACCAACCCATAACTGCAAAAAGTATCCAATATGTGTTTTCAACAATTCTGTCGCCCATAATATCAAGTAATGCACCAAATTTTGATTCTTCGTGGAATTTTCTTGCAACGTAACCGTCAAGTCCATCAAGAGAAAATGCCAAAATTGTAAAAATCAAAGCCCATAAATAGGCGTTTGTACTTCCTTGACACATATATATTAAAAATACAGCAACGAACATTATAACTATTCTAAAAATTGAAATAAAATTAGCCATTTCTTAATCTCCCTTATGTGTAAATTATAACACAATCTATATTCATATCTTTTGCAAATTGTATAAATTAAGAAATGTTAAGATGATTTTTTTAAAAAAATATAATGATGAAACTATTGTAATATATACGACACAGCATTATATGGCATATAGTTGATAACATTAATCGCAGGCAATTTATTTAGATATAAAAACTTTATATGAGTATGAAGATATTAAAAATAGAGAAAGGGAAAATATCATGACAACACCTGAAGTAAAGAAAATTTATTCAACAGATCAAAAATTATATGTAGGGATGACTCAAGACGAGGCATATAAGCAGGAAGATGCTAATGTAATTAAATTATTTAATTATGCCGATATAAACAAAGATAAAGTCATTGATGAAAAAGAAATGCTCAGATATAATGGTCCGATTATTGTTGAAAATAAAGAAACGGATAAAGAAAGAATTGTTGGTGCTTTTAATAGTGCTTTAATTGGTGGTAGTATATCACTTAATGTTATACAAGATAATACAAGAGAATATTATCCCGGATTAACAGTCGAACAGACTAAAGATGAAAATGATTATGTTGAAAGATTTAGAGAGATTGATAATGCTCCATGTGATGGTGTACTATCTGAAAACGAAATAAAAGATACCCTCTTGAAAAAGAAAAACCAACTTTCTGATAAATTAAAAAAGATAAAAAGAACAGATAATATCATTTCAGCTGGCTTTGGGGTTGTTGGAACAGTAGTAGCCGGTATGATGATTGTCCCGGCAGCAGCTACTATTGCCGGTGGGATTGCTTTGACGACACTTGCCGGTGGAGCAATATATGGTCTTGCACGAGGAACACTTGCATTTTTTGACAGCTGGGATAGACATGAATTGAAAGGCGAGATACAAGAAATAGATAATGCTCTGACAGATAACGAAAAATAAAGTAAAAAATCAAGTCTTATGACTTTTTACAATAATCTTATCGAATTATACATTAATTCTTGAAGATGCAAAATCTTTTTTGTTTAATTGTTCTACTCTTGAACCAAGCATCATTTTTTCAGCTTCTTCAAGTACCCTAACTACTGTATAACCATTCTCGCCGTCTGAACGTGCCTTGTGTCCTGACGCTGAACAGTTTACAAAGTGCTGGCAAGCAAGTTTTAATGGCTCAATTTCCAAATAGTCAAACGGATAATTTTGTGTATTTGCAGGTACAAAATTATCATAAACCTTCAATTTGTCGGTTGGTGCAGTATCATCAAATATTGCAGTAGCTTTTGTGCCACGAACTAAAAGTGTTACATGTTTTTGTGGTGTAATCCAACTATCTGAAATATGTCCAACCATACCACCTTCAAATTCAACATCAATATGGGTTATATCCATAATGTCGTTTCTGTCTGATGAACAACCTGTTGCTGCGATTACTTTAACAGGTTTTTTGCCTGTAACATAAGAAATCATTGAAATATCATGTGGAGCTAAATCCCACATAACACTTCTGTCATTTTTGTGATAGTTTACATTAAGTCTGTCGCTTTGTGCGTATACAAGTTCGCCTAAAATACCATCTTCAATAAGCATTTTTAAACGATTTACTGCAGGGTGGTATAACAGTAAGTGGTCTACCATCAATACTAAACCCTTAGATTCTGCAAGTTCTGTTAATATTCTTGCTTCTTCGGCTACTGTTGAAATTGGTTTTTCAACGTATACATTTTTGCCGGCTTCCAACATTGCTTTAACTATTTTAAAATGCGTGTGGCTTGGAGTTACAACAGCAACACCGGTTATATTTTTATCATTAATTATGTCATTAAAGTCTTTTGTAACTCTAACGCCAGGGAATTGTTCCTGAACATTTTTTAATGAATTATCGTCTAAATCACAAACTATATCTAAAACATTCAAATTATAGAAGTTACGAACAATATTTTTTCCCCACATTCCGTAACCGATTACTGCAACTTTTTGTTCTTTCATACCTTCCCACTCTTTCTTTAACTAAATGACATTATATTACAATGAAAAATTTAAGTAAAGCGTAATAGTCTGAAATAGGCTAAAAATCAATAATTGTTGTAGTATTTGTAAAGTTTGTTAACAAAAATATTCAAACTTTACAAAAATTTACAAATGTTATATTATATAAGATGATGCTTAATACTTTGTTACAATCAGGCAAGAAAATTTGTTTTCAGATTTTGAGCAAAATATAATGTTAGAGAATAACAAAGTACGACCCATTATTAAATCGTAGAATTAGGAATTTGGATACTATGAAAAAACAATTATTTTACTTAATCGCTATAGCAGCTATGTTATCAGTGGGTAGAGCCCAAGCTGTTGTTGCAGGTGGTGTTGCAGATTTTGATGCAGGTGCGTTCAATAGAATGGAACAAAATCAGTTTGAAGATTATCAGGTAAACAAGAGTTATGTTCAAACTTTGGACCATGTAACAAAAGATGAAAGCATTTATGATGCATCAATAGAAGAAAACATTGCCAGAGAAGGTGTTTTATACAACCCACACTTTTTATTAGAAAAGATAAATTTTGAAGGCAATACAAAATTTAAAGATGAAGAGCTTCAAAAACTCGGCTTAGAAGTTATAGGTGAAGATATCTTCTTTGATGAGCTTTTGGAAGTTTGTTCAAAAGTTACTCAGTTATATCACGCAAATGGATACTTAACATCATACGCAACAGTTCCACCTCAGAGAATTGTTGATGGTGTTGCAACAATCAAGATTGTTGAAAGTAAAGTTGGTGAAATGAATATTGAAGGCGAGAAATGGACTCGTGAATGGTATTTAAAACACATCATTATGGGTAAAGCAGGCTTGAGAGAAGGTGATGTATTCAATGCTAAAAACCTTCAAAGAGCAATGAAAGAAATCAACGCTGAATCTTATGTTCAAGTTCAAACTGAAGTTGAACGTCAAGCTGATGGTGATGAAAATACAGAAATCACATTGAATGTAAGAGATAGATTTTCGGTAAGAGCAAGTATCGGATATGATGATTACGGCAGAGAATATACAGGAACTCAAAGAGTTTCTTTCTTACTTGGTATGCACAATTTAACAGGCTTGGGTGACAAGATTTATGGTGGTACAATTCTTTCATCAGGTGCTACAGGTTGGATGGCAGGATACTCTCTACCGGTAAGTTCTTATGGAACAAGGTTGTCATTTGACTTTTCTGACTCACATGTTAGATTAAACGGTCAGTATAGAGGTATTAAAGGTAACGCTCAAAGTTACTTCTTCAAGTTAACTCAACCGTTAATCCAAACTGCTAAGTCAGATTTATTCTTATATACCGGTTATGATTTAGTTAGAGCAAGCAACACTTCAAACTGGGAAACAGGTGCTGACCAATACTATTCTGATTATACTTTGAACGTATGGAGATCCGGATTGTATGGTATGACTGATGATGACTACGGTCGTTGGTTAGGAAACTTTGCATTTGACTTCGGTTTTGCAGGCAATGATAATATGAATTCAGGTTCTGATACAACATTTGTTAAGTTGGGTGCAAGTGTAACAAGGGCTCAAAGATTATTTAAAAGAAGTATGGGTATTGTAAGATTGAGTGGTCAATATTCACCTAACAAATTGTTTACAGCTGAACAAATGCAGCTAGGTGGTCCATACAGCATCAGAGGTTATCAACCGGCTGAAGTTATTGGTGACTACGGTATCAACGGTACTGTTGAATACAGAGTTCCAATCCCATTCTTAGATAGAGTATGGCCTTGGTTGGATGAGAGAATGCGTTTTGCGTTGTTCTATGACTTCGGTTTCATAGGTGCTAACGGTGACTTCTATGATTATCCACAAAGATTCTTACAAACAGCAGGTTGTGCAGCTTATTTATCACTTGCTGATTGGATAACAATGCAAATCGGTGTTGGTTTCCCATTTGCGAACGATTATACAAATACTACTGCAAGATTATACTTCAGTGTTAACTCTGACTTAGACAGATTAATACCTCTAAGAAATCCAGAAAAGCTGTAAGTTTAGAAATATGGAATGAAGAAAGAGGGTGACTTTTTAGTCCCCCTCTTTTTCTATTTTGTAACATAATTTACATAATATTTATTATTGGTACTTATATTTGTATTATATTTAAGACTTCTTTTTTTGGAGTTTTCTTTCTCTTTACTATGCAACAAAGAGAAAGAAAGCTCCTTAAAGAAAGAGAAACCCAAGCAGATATCACATCACCCTTCGGGTGAGTTGACCAAATGATAGTTGCAGGCAAAAGCCTGCACTCCTGCCCTCGCTAAAAAAC
>JAKSUP010000111.1 GCA_024408905.1 bacterium | reverse complement strand
CCGATGTTTGCGTAACTTTATCTCTCGGCGAAAGAACAAAAGAAAGTTATCAAAAGCTTTATAATGCAGGAGCTGAAAGGTATTTATTACGTCACGAAACTGCAAATGAAGAACACTACAAAAAGCTTCACCCTGAAAACATGTCTTATGATAACAGGATAAGGTGCCTATATGATTTGAAAGAAATAGGATATCAAACAGGTTGTGGTTTTATGGTAGAAAGTCCATACCAAACAGCAGAAAATTTGGTTGAAGATTTGAGGTTTATAAAAAATTTTAATCCTGAAATGTGTGGGATAGGACCTTTTATACCACACAAAAGTACACCTTTTAAGGATTTTCAATCGGGTAATCTTGATTTAACTATAAAAATGTTGGCGCTTGTAAGACTTTTAATTCCTGATGTGCTTTTACCTGCAACGACTGCTCTTGCAACAATCAGTAAAAACGGCAGAGAATTGGGGTTAAAAGCCGGAACCAATGTTATTATGCCAAACCTTTTACCAATGAGCGTTGCAAAAAAATATTCGCTTTATGATAACAAGTTTCATGAAGAAAATGATATAGAAAAACTAAAACAAGAATTAGAAAAAATGGGATATCAACTTGCTATTTCACGAGGAGATAATATAAGAATGGAGATGAAAAATGTATAATCCGAAATCAATGGTAGCAGATGAATTTATTAATGATGAAGAAATTCAAGAAACATTAAAGTATGCAGAAGAAAACAAAAATAATATTGAATTAATCAATAAAATTTTAGAAAAAGCTAGACCAATATATACTCCCTCTCCAAGGGGGAGGGTTGGGGAGGGGGTTCAGCCTTCTTCTCAAAAAATGCAGGCACATTGTTCAGTTATAACTCACAGAGAAGCAAGCGTTTTACTGGCTTGCGAAGACGAAAAAGTTTGGGAGAGAATATACAAACTTGCAGAAGAAATTAAACAAACTTTCTACGGAAACCGTATCGTAATTTTTGCGCCTTTGTATCTTTCAAACTACTGTGTAAACGGATGTGTATATTGTCCGTATCATTATAAAAACAAGCACATTCCTCGTAAAAAACTTACACAAGAAGAAGTTAAAGCAGAAGTTATTGCACTTCAAGATATGGGACACAAACGCTTAGCAATAGAATCAGGCGAAGACCCTGTTAATAATCCGATTGAATATATTTTAGATTGTATAAAGACAATTTATTCAATCAAACACAAAAACGGCGCAATAAGAAGGGTAAACGTAAATATTGCAGCAACTACTGTGGAAAACTATCGAAAATTAAAAGAAGCAGGAATCGGGACATATATTTTGTTCCAAGAAACTTATCATAAAAAATCATACTTGGAATTACACCCAACAGGGCCAAAACACGATTACAACTATCATACAGAAGCTATGGACAGAGCTATGGAAGGTGGTATTGATGATGTCGGTTTGGGCGTTCTTTTCGGTTTAGAAAGATATAAGTATGAATTTGCAGGACTTTTGATGCATGCTGAACACTTAGAAGCTGTTCACGGTGTCGGCCCTCATACAATCTCTGTTCCGAGAATTAAAAAAGCAGATGATATTGACCCGAATGTTTTCGATAACGGTATTTCTGATGATATTTTTGCAAAAATTGTTGCACTTATTAGAATTGCAGTACCTTATACCGGCATGATTATTTCAACACGTGAAACCCAAGAAGTCAGAGAAAGACTTTTGAAATTAGGTGTTTCGCAAGTTTCAGGTGCTTCAAGAACATCTGTTGGTGGTTATACAGAAGAAGAACGACCAACTGATACGGAACAATTTGACGTGTCTGATCAAAGAACATTGGACGAAGTTGTCAAGTGGCTTATGGAACTTGGTTATATTCCGTCATTCTGCACAGCGTGTTATAGAGAAGGAAGAACCGGCGACAGATTTATGTCCCTGTGCAAATCAGGTCAAATCCAAAACTGCTGTCATCCAAACGCTTTAATGACTTTGAAAGAATTTTTAATGGATTATGCAAGCGAAGAAACCAAGAAGGTTGGCGAAGAATTAATAAAACGTGAACTTGAGAATGTTCCAAACGAAAAAACAAGACAAATTGCCAAAGATAATCTTGAAAAAATCGGAAATGGAGAACGCGATTTTCGTTTCTAAACTATGGTGTAAATTAAGGCGCTAAGATGCTAAGGCACTGAGAAATTTTTTTGCACAAAACCGTAAAATACGCTATGATTAAAATATCAAAAAGGGGTGGTTTATGACTGATTTAAAAAATATTTTGGCGATAATTCCTGCCAGAGGTGGTTCTAAAAGACTTCCCGGGAAAAATATAAAAACCCTTGCAGGAAAACCTTTGATAGCTCATTCTATTGAATATGCAAAAAATTCGCCGGAAGTTAATAAAATTATACTTTCAACTGAAGATGATAATATCGGAGCAATTGGGGAACAATTTGGCGCCGAATTCCTGAAACGCCCTTTAGAACTTGCTCAAGATACCACAAAAACTGCACCTGTATTAGTTCATGTTGTTGATGAACTTGAAAAAACAGGTTACAAGCCTGATTTAGTTATTCTTCTTCAAGCAACTTGTCCTGTAAGACAAAAAGGTTTAGTAAAACTTGCGATTGATACTTTATCTGAAAATACTGAATATGACAGCTTTTTTACAGGATTTAAAAAATCTTTTACAATGGCACTTTGGGTTAAAAATTCAGATAACAAATCACATGCCTTGTACGATTATCACTTAAGACCTCGTTGGCAAGATGTTGAAGTCAACGATAAACTTATTGCTGAAGACGGTGGATTTTATGCGATAAAATATGATGCGTTTAGAAAATGCAAGGATTTTGTCGGCGAAAACCCTTATATACATGAAGTTCCATATACCGTAGATATTGATAATCAAGCAGATTTTGATAGAGCAGAAGGTTTAATAAAAGGAAATTAATGTTCAACCCCCACCCTAACCCTCCCCCTTGGAGAGGGAACAAGGAGCAAAGGGGTAAATGGGGGTAAATAGGGGTAAATGGGGGTAAAATATCATTAGAAGTAGGTTGGGTGAAACCCAACAAATATAATAAACGAAGGTAAAAAAATGTCATTAACTAATGCACCAAGTTCAGAAAGAACACATATAGCATTTTTTGGTTGTACAAATTCTGGTAAATCAAGTCTTGTAAATGCAATCACAGGGCAGAATTTGTCTATTGTTTCTGATACAAAAGGAACAACGACAGATGCTGTTAAAAAAACAATGGAAATTCTCCCTCTTGGACCTGTTGTAATTATTGATACAGCAGGGGTAAATGACGAAAGTAGTTTGGGCGCACAAAGGATTGAAAAAACACAAGAGGTTTTGAGACAGACAGATATTGCCGTTTTAGTCGCAGATGCAACTATTGGTTTGCAAGAAGATGACAAGAATTTGATTAAAATTTTTGAAGAAAAGAAAATACCGTATATTGTTGTTTGGAATAAATCTGATTTGATTGCAACTCAATTATCCTGTTCCGAAAAAGAAATTTGTGTCAGTGCTAAAACAGAACAAAATATTAACGAATTAAAAGAACTCCTTGCAAAATTAATTAAAAATAACCAAACTGAAAAATACATTGTGTCTGATAAATTGTCAGTTGGTGACGTTGTCGTTTTGGTTATCCCGATTGACGAATCTGCGCCAAAAGGCAGACTTATTTTACCTCAACAACTAACATTAAGAGAATTGTTAGACAAACATTGCATAATAGTTTGTTCGCAAGTAGAAGAACTTGAAACAACGCTTAAAAAATTGCCTCAAACAAAACTTGTTATAACAGATTCTCAAGCTTTTAATCAGGTTTCAAAAATTGTTCCTGAAAGTATTTTATTGACCTCTTTTTCAATTTTATTTGCCAATTACAAAGGTAATTTGGAAGAATTTGTAAAAGGAGCTAAAGCGCTTTCTAATCTCAAAACGGGAGATAAAGTTTTAATATCAGAAGGTTGTACGCACCACAGACAATGTAACGATATCGGAACAGTAAAAATCCCAAAACTCATTGAAAAATTTACAGGTATAAAACCTGTTTTTGAATTCACATCAGGTGGAGAATTCCCTGTGGACATATCAAAATATTCATTAATTATTCATTGTGGAGCGTGTATGCTAAATGAACAAGAAATGAAATCGAGAATTTCTATTGCACAAAAATCTAATATCCCGATTGTGAACTATGGTATTGCAATAGCCTATATGAACGGAATTTTGAAACGGGGCACTCAAATTTTTCCCGAAATACACAAAGATTTTGAATAATTATGCTTTTTGCCGAAAAAATAAAATATATTAAGTTATGTTAAGACGAGTTTTCCTTAATATAGTTTAAATACAGACAATTATATATTTAATACATATAAAAATGTGGCAATTTTCGTTTGCATAATTATTTAAATAATATATGGGACGTACAATAAATTATGAGGATTAGAATTATGAAAAGAACAACAAAAAAAACTTTAGCTTTAAGCATGGTTACATTATTTACAGTTATGACAGTTCAGGCATCAACTTTTGAAATAAGCAGCCCTGATAAAACAGCAACCCCTGAATTATTAGAGGCGCAATATGTTGAAGAAGTCGAAGAAACAGTAACCAAAACACCTTCATTCATCGGATATTTTCTGGCAAATTTGCTAAAGCGCAATATTGACTATGTTACTGAAGATATGTTATTGGAAAATTATATGTTGGGATGCTCATCAATTGATTTTGAATAAAATAAGAATTGTAAATCTGATATAACGGTTAACGACTAAAAAATATTTTTAATAAAATCATATACTATTTTTAATTTTTCATCACTATTTTTTATAATTTTTAGTTTATTAAGAATGTCATTATAAATTTCTTCATTAGTCTGTAAACTGGTAAATTTAAAAATCTCGTAAAGTTCTACATTTAAAGTTTGAGCAAGTTTTTCTAATGTAGACAAAGTCATAAAACCCCTGCCTGTTTCAATATAGCTCAAAGAAGTTGTAGCTATATCAATCGCTTCTGCAAGTTTTTCCTGACTAAGGTTACGTTGCAATCTTAAAAAACGTATTCTTTTTCCCAGTTTTTTATTAATTTCAGTTTTCATATCTCTACCAACAAGATTATAGTTTTTAAGACAATCTAAAACAAATACCTAAAATCTATATAACTATATATTTAATGTATTGACATAATATACTAAATCTAATACACTATATATGTAGTAATTACTATTAATAAACATTATTATCAGTAGAAAGGAATTTTATTATGAAGAGATTTATGTTGCATGGGCTTTGTGCGCTGGCATTATTTGCGCTTACTATCCCTGCATTTGCAAGTGATTGGATTAGAATAGGAGAAGGACATTACATAGATGCAGCAAGCATTAGACCATCCAGCAACT
>JAKSUP010000110.1 GCA_024408905.1 bacterium | reverse complement strand
CGGAGTATTGGAAGTCTGCATCTCCACCAATCTTTTCAAGGTTGCCTAATGAGGTCACTTTGGAGCATTGGAAGCCTGCATTCCCACCAATCTCTTTAAGGTTGTCTAAAAAGACTATATCGGAGTATTGGAAGTCTGCATCTCCACCAATCTTTTCAAGGTTGCCTAATGAGGTCACTTTGGAGCATTGGAAGCCTGCATTCCCACCAATCTCTTTAAGGTTGTCTAAAAAGACTATATCGGAGTATTGGAAGTCTGCATCTCCACCAATCTTTTCAAGGTTGCCTAATGAGGTTATTTTGGAGCATTGGAAGTCTGCATCTCCACCAATCTCTTTAAGGTTGCCTAATGAGGTCACTTTGGAGCCATAAAAGCCTGCATTCCCACCAATCTTTTTAAGAGTACCTAAAGAAGTTATTTCTGACTTATTGAAGTTTGCATCTCCTTTAATTTCTTGTATATATTGGAATAAATCGTCTTCAGTTATGTTATTTTTTTGTAGAATTTCTCTTCTATGCTCTTCAATATCTGAAGAATCAACCTTATAGCTATCAATTATATATAAACCTGTTTCTTTATCTTTTTTGTATTCTATATTTAAATCATTGAATACAGCTTCAATTTTCTCAGAAGTAATAGTTCGTTCTGCTTCTGCGTTATTAACACTACCTACCATAGCAGTTAGACCAATAGCAGTTGCTGCCACTACTTCTGTAGCTTTTTTAGCAACTCCTTTGATAGCTTTTTTAGTCGCAGGATTTGCTGTAAAACAAAGTGATGAAACCATATTGGTGTTAAAACTCATATAACCCGTATTTTGTTGCACATTTTTTCTATGATAATTATTTGTACTAACCGGATATGTAAACGATTGAATTCTGTTGATTTGCATATATACCCTTTCTTTTTAAATATAAAATACAATAATGTGTTTTAGTGTTATTTATACATGCTAAAACTTCTAAAAAATAAATTTGCTACTAACAAAAATATTTCGCCTCATATCATATAGTAGATTTTACAAGGATTTCAGGCTTGTCGCAACACCAAAATATTCACCTTTACAATTCGTTACAAATGCAAAAAATTTTTTAACAAGACAACAAAAAAAGAACCTTTTATAAAGTTCTTTTTTTATCTCAAAATCAGACCGTATATTACTGTCTATATAATTTGTTGGGCAAGTATGCACAACCGACTTTTTATACCTGTAATATTAGTTATTGTTGGGTTTAACCCAACCTCCACGACTGCCCTAGTGCCTTACTGCCTTATTTACCCTTGTATATTTACCCCTATTTACCATAGAGTTATTTTATGCATTTTTACGCTCTGTTTGTAATATAATTAAATAAAGAGTATTTATGAGGATTTAAGATGTTAAAAGATTTTTTTCTAGCAGAAGTTGAAAACGCGATTATAAAAGGTATTTCCGAAAACAAAATCGGGCAAATGAGTGAATACACAAATGGCTCATTATTAATAGAAAAACCTAAAAATGCAGATTTCGGCGACTTTGCAGTAAATATTTCATCTCTTGCTCGTTCTGCAAGAATTGCACCACCTATGATTGCAGCTGCAATTAATGAATATTTAAAAAGCGACAAGTATACAACTTCAGTTGTCGGCGGATTTATCAACTTCAAAATCAGCGACAATCTGCTTGCAAATTCTATAGAAGAAATTCTTCTTAAAAAAGAAAACTACGGACGTCCGGAAGGAGTAAACACAGAAAAAATCTTGTTAGAATACGTTTCTGCTAACCCGACAGGGCCATTCCACATAGGTCACGGACGTTGGGCAGCTATGGGAAGTGCTTTGGCTAACTTACTTAAATTCTATGGACACGAAGTTTATCAAGAATTTTATATAAATGACGCAGGCAGCCAAATCCAAAAATTGGGCAACTCTTTACAGATAAGAGTTCTTCAAGAACTTGGCGAAAAAGTTGATTTCCCGTCAGATGAAATCGAAAGAAAAAATTTCTACCCCGGAGAATACTTAATCCCTGTTGCTAAAAAATATTTGGAAGAAAACAAAAACACTACAAAAGATAATCTTGATGTAAAATCACTTTCAGATTTTGCAAAAAAAGAAATGGAAGCTTGTCAAAGAGCATTATTAGAAGATTTCAGAGTACATTTTGATAAGTTCTATTCAGAACTTGATTTGCATAATTCAGGTAAAGTTGAAGCAAGTTATAAAGAACTTACTGAAAAAGGTATGCTTTATGAACAAGACGGTGCTATGTGGTTTAAATCTTCAACCTTTGGTGATGACCAAGACCGTGTAATCAAAAAAGCAGACGGTTCAAATACCTACTTAACAGCTGATATTGCATACCACGTTGACAAATTACGCAGAGGCTACGACAGATTAATTAATATATGGGGCGCTGATCACCACGGCTATGTTGCTCGTGTAAAAGCATCTTTAGAAGCTTTAGGGTATGACCCAAATAAACTTGAAGTTCTTTTAGGACAGCTTGTAAACCTTGTTATCAATGGCGAAGAAGTTCGTATGGGCAAACGTAAAAATATGGTTACGTTGGATGATTTGATTGAAGAAGTTGGAGTTGATGCTACTCGTTTTTGGATGGAAATGCGAAACATTGATATGACTCTCGATTTTGATATAGAACTTGCAAAACGCTCAACTGACGAAAACCCTGTATTCTATGTACAATATGCTTATGCAAGATTGAGTTCAATTTTGAGAAATGCAGTATCTGAAAAACTTAACCCTGAAACAGGCGAAAAATCACCTGCACCGATGACAGATGCTGAATTAAAAACTTTATTCAATAATTTTGATAAGAATTTAATCTTGAAAACAGCAGACACAGCAAAGACATTAATTTTAAAATTGGAAGAATTTAAGTCAGTAATTGTTCTTTCTGCTCAAAACAGAACAGTTTATACAATTTGCAGATACGTTCAAGAGCTTGCTCAAGAATTCCATTCATTCTATAACGCAAACAGAGTTATCTGTGACGATGCTGATCTTATGAAATCAAGACTTGCACTCGTCGAAGCAGTCAGGATAACTCTTAAAAACGCACTTGATATCCTTGCCGTAACAGCTCCGGAGAGAATGTAGAAGCAGGGGCAGGGGTAAAGGGGTAAAGTGGTAAAATATACTACCAGAAAAGAGGTAAAATATGCGTATCGAAAAAGTAACACCATCTCAAGCAACAAATATGAAAGCATTGTATTTTGTTAAATGTAATCCAATTTTTAATAATAATTATCATTATGTTGAACAAGAAGGTGTTAAGTCTTTAAAAAAAGGCATACAATTTAAAGAAGATTTAAATATTTCACTATCTGTAAAAGAAAGAATTGCAAATATTCCTTTTATAAAAAATTTAGCTGAAAATTTTGATACCTTTGTTTTTTATCCAGGCATAACACAAAACAATATTGCCAATATATCAGTAACTAATGAACGAATTGCTATACTCTGGGCTAACAGAAAATATAAGAAAGCTAAAAGCATTGTGGTGTCTAATAGAACTATGAATAAACCATATTATGGTTTAAAAGTATTGGAACGATTAGAAGAAGATCCAAAATTAAATAAAAAGTTACAAAGATTTGCAAAATCACCTATAAGATTTTTATTAGAGCATGAATATTTTGAAAGTTAATTGTCATATAGTAAGTGTCCATAACTTGAATGGTTGGCAAAATTAGATATTTCATAAATAACTTTTAAAAGAGTAGTTTATTTTATATTTCAAGATGTGGTATAATCCGATTATTAAGGAGTCATCATGATTTTAATTACAAATTTGGAAGAAGCATATAAAACATTGAAACAATGCTACGTTGATTTTCAAAGTAACCAGAATTCTGTTCTAATTGAGTATATAGAAGATTCTTGCGTGAAACGATTTGAATATACGCTTGAAACAGCGTGGAAACTTATGAAAAAGATTTTGGCAAAAAAATATGGTAAGACACAGGAAGAATTGACAATCAATAATATTTTTAGATTTATGCAAGGTTATGGATACACTGAAAATTGGGAAAACTGGAAAAAATATTACGAATTAAGAAATAATACAGCACATGAGTATAACTTAATAAAATCAAGAGAATTAATGAAAATTATTCCTGATTTTATTAGAGATGCTGAATTTTTAATTAGTAAATTAAGCGAGGAAAGTGATGACAATTAAAGGTTTAACAGACCTCGAAGAACATATTATAAAAAAAATCTTGTTTCCGTATGCAAGAGAATACAAATTTTATTACTATGGTTCAAGGGTTAAAGGTGATTTTGAACCTCTATCGGATTTAGATTTATTAATAAAAGGCGAAAATAAGTTTCCGATTGAAGAACTATGTAAAATACATACGGAATTTGATAACAGTAATCTTCCTTTCGTTGTAAATACTGCTGACTATCATACGATATTTCCTGATTTTTACGAGATTATAAAAAAAGATTTGGTGGACGTTTTTGAATGATAGATAATATTGTTACTGAATTAAAACAAGCAAAACAGCCACAAAGTGATTTTGTAAAACTTATGGACAGTTTTAAAAATCCATATCTTGTTTTGATTGCTTGTATTTTAAGCCTCAGGACAAATGACAAAACTACATATCCTGCAACTTTGAGAATGTTAGAACTTGCAAAAACTCCCCACGATATGAAGGGGATAAAAGCAGAAGATTTAGCGAAAGCTATTTACCCCGTTGGGTTTTATGAAAACAAAGCAAAACAGATTATAGAATTATCAAAGATTATTGATGAGGAACTGAACGGTAAAGTTCCTGACGAAATTGAAGAATTAATCAAATTTAAAGGTGTAGGACGAAAAACAGCAAACCTCGTTTTGTCTTTAGGATTTAACAAACCTGCAATCTGCGTGGATGTTCATGTACATCGGATTTTCAACCGTCTTGGATACGTAAAAACCAAAACCCCCGAAGAAACAGAATTTGCACTCAGAGAAAAATTGCCCCAAAAATATTGGATAGATATTAACACACTCCTTGTTACACACGGCCAAAACGTATGCAAACCAACCAAGCCGAATTGCTCAGCTTGCCCAATCGCCCAATACTGCAAGAAGGTGCTTTAAACAGCTACATCAATACCAAATTGAGATACTGATGGTATTGAAGCAGAATAAGCTTGATGTGCATTTTTAACATTCACAGCATCTTTAGCCGTATGACCTTCTTGCATTGCAGTTTTTACAATATCGTCCATATTAAATTCTGATGCAGGACGTATATCCAAAACACCTGAATTTAACAATTCAGAATAATATGCAGAAAAATCAGCCTTTTCTTGTACGCCATTATCTACTTTAGATTTTGCCGCTAATTTCGACCCAAGTGATGATGGATCAACACTTGGTGTTGACTTCTGCGGCTTTAGATATGATAGCATATCTAGA
>JAKSUP010000011.1 GCA_024408905.1 bacterium | reverse complement strand
ATCAGAAATAAAATTTAAAAAGAATGATAATCCTGATAATAAGGCCTTATCAGATAAAGACGCATTGGATAAAGGAATAAGTTTAACAAAGATTTTATATGAACTTGAAATTGATACAAATGGTTCTACTAAGCCTAATAAGCCTTCCAGAGATAAGTTTAAATATGTGGTGGGTGATGACGGCAGATTATATCCATACTGGGGACATGATTATCAAATTTTAACAAACGGCAGCTATACAGCAGTTGCAAAAGCAAATTGTCCTGCTGATGGTGATGCCGGTTATAAATGTACGGCATATATTGTGGAACACGGTTATAAGATGGATTATTAATATAGAGGTGGCATAATGAAAAAAGAAGGATTTACTCTCGCAGAAGTTTTAATTACGATTGCTATTGTAGGTGTGGTAGCTGCAATTACAATACCTATTGTATCTGTGGATATTAACAAAAGAGCTAACATGACAAAAGCGAAATCAGTGGCAACTGATTTGGAAATTGCATACGGTAATGCGTTGATTGATGATGATGAAGAAAATATTGCAGATACAAAATTAGCAACATTAACAGATACTGACGGATTTGAGGCATTGCAAAAGTATATGGTTGTGACAAAAGATAAAGATGAAAACAATAAAGATGTTATTAAAACAAAAAATGGTGCTTGCATTTTTCAAAACAACTCAGAAATTACTATTGATGCAAACTGTACTGATAAACCAAATAAAGTCGGTGTAGATAAATTCAAATACACAAGAAATTCTAACGGAACTTTATCAGAGAAATAGGATGTTTAAAAAACTTTTTTCAAAATCAATTACGCATACAATATTGATAATAACGTCTTTATTGTCAATATTTCCTTTTATATGGTTAACATCTACTTCTTTAAAAGGAATTAATGAGGATATTTTTGCGTATCCTCCTATGATTATTCCTACAGATTTTACTTGGACAAATTATGTTGACGTTTGGCACAGAGTAAATTTTATGGGATATTTTTGGAACAGCATGATTGTAGCTGGACTTACCGTTTTATTAAATCTTGTTTTGTCATCATTAGCAGCATATCCTTTAGCCAGAATGCAATTTAAGGGTAAAAAAGTATTCTTTTTCTCAATACTTGCAACAATTATGATTCCGTTTCAGGCAATTATGTTACCTGTTTATATAATTACTCTCAAACTTCATTTGATTGATAGCGTAAATAATGTCATGGGTTATATTGGACTTGTAATGCCTTTCGCAGTGAGTGCCTTCGGGATATTTCTCATGCGACAAGCTTTTTTGAAAGTCCCGAGAGAGGTCGAAGAAGCCGCAATTGTTGACGGGTGTAATGTGTTTCAAATGTTTATGAAGGTCGTGATTCCGATGGTTAAACCAACGTTGGCAGTTTTAGCAGTATTTACCTTTATTGGTTCTTGGGGAGAATTTTTGTGGCCAAGTATTATGCTAACCAAAGATTCTATGTATACACTTCCTGTCGGAATAAACAATTTGCAAGGAATGTTTTCTGCGAATTGGAGGTTTATTGCAGCAGGTTCAATCATTGCGACAATACCGATAATCATATTTTTTCTTGCAATGCAAAGATATTTTATTTCAGGTGAAAACGATGGTGCTGTCAAGGGTTAGTCAAATAATAATAACTTGTTTCGGTGGTTAAAAATAATTTGGTAAATTTTCGTTACAAAAATATTGCAAAAACGAGATTTTTTTTGAGATTTACTATACAATGTTCATGATGAATTAAGGATACTGTAATGGATACTTTTGAACTCACAAATTATAATTTTTATTCAAGCCGTTTAGATATGGAGCTTGTAACAACTATAGTTGATGCTTTAAAAGAAATTTTGGAAGAAGATAAAAAACAAGAACAACCGTTATTTTTAAAAGTTGCTGACAATTTTATCTTAAATATTGCCAGACGTGTAGTTCAAGAAAAGAAAAAAACTTTTTTGATAGGAATTACAGGTGAAAGTGCGTCAGGAAAGACGGTTTTTGTTGATAATACGATAGAAGCAGTTGTTAAAGAGAAAAAGGAAGGTATTTATACAGTAATCAGACAAGACGATTATTACAAAGATACGTCCAAAGAACTTATTGAAGCAGGAAGTTATGATGCTTTGTTTAAGACAGGTTTCAGCTTCGATACGCCGGACGTCATAGATTTGAATTTAATGAAAAATCATTTGGCAAAATTGAAAGAAGGTTTGACGGTAGTATCTCCTAAGTATGATTTCGTTACTTGTGTTTCTGACCCGAATGGAGATGTAAAAACTCCTGCGAAAGTTATTTTAACCGAAGGTTTATATGTTTTAAACGAAGAAATAAGAGATATTATGGATGTAAAAGTTTATGTATTTACTCCGATTGATGTCATAAAAGAACGATGGTATAAACGTGCAGTATCACGTGGTAAAGTTGGGGAAGCTGCTGATTTACAGTTTAAAGATGTTAACGCAACAGCGCAAAAATATGTAAGACCAACTTATCAAATTTCTGATTGCATTATTAATGGTATGGTTGATAAGGATTATATCAAGATAATTACTGATAAAATCTTAACTAAATTAAGTGAAATTTGTTCATAATCTTTTCTCGTTGTGTTACTATTAAAGGTAAGGATATAGAGAAAAGGTTTTTTGTATGTACGAATTGAAAGCACAGATGTATTTTGCAGCAGCTCATCATTTATTGAATTATGATGGCGCTTGTGAAAATCAGCATGGTCATAACTGGCTGGTGGAAGTTTATGTAAAAGGTGATAAACTAGACAAAAGCAATATACTTGTTGATTATAAAGTATTAAAAAATGAAATGAAGTCAGTATTGGATTTCCTTGACCATAAAGACTTAAATGAACTTCCTTATTTTAAGGGAATAAGCCCAAGCAGCGAAATGATTTCCAAATTTATTTATGACAAGATGAAAGAGAAAATTTCTATAATTAGCAAGGTTTCTGTTTGGGAAACACCAACATCATGTGCAACATATTTTGAAGAATAATTTATTTAGAGAGAGTAAAATATGGATTTAATACAAGCAATTATAATGGGAATAGTGCAAGGTTTGAGCGAATTTTTGCCAATTTCGAGTTCTGCTCACCTTGTGTTTACTTCAAATTTTTATAAGGTATTTAAAGGAATAGAAATTGTAGAAAGTTCAAACCAAGAAGTATTTTTGGATATTATGCTGCATTTGGGAACTTTGATTGCCGTTTTGATTTTCTTTAGAAAAGAAATTTTAGAAATTTTAAAAGCGCTTTATTTTGGAATTTTAAAAAAAGAGCATGATGAGAATAATTTTAAAATCGGAAAATATATAATTATAGGTACAGTTATTACCGTACTTGTTGCATTTCCTATTAAAGATTTTGCTGAATGGCTTGTTTTTAAACCTGTTATTGTCGGAATACTTTTGATATTTACAGGACTTTTACTTTTATTCAGCGAATTTTATTCCAAAAAAATTACTGATAAAAAAGAATTGAATTTAAAAAGTGCGTTGTTAATTGCTTTTGCCCAAGGTATAGCAGCACTCCCAGGCTTTTCCCGTTCAGGATTAACAATTGCAACAGGTTTGTTGCATGGTATGGATAGAGTTACGGCAGCAAGATACTCGTTTTTACTTTCTATTCCGATAATACTCGGTGCTTCAATGTGTTATCCGGCTTTAACTCTTGATTATTCAGAAGTTATTAAATATGACTGGACTGCAATTGTTGTCGGAACAGTTGTTTCAGCCATAGTTGGATATCTTTGTATAAAATATTTTATAAAATTTGTGTCAAAATTTTCATTATCTGTTTTTGGCTGGTATTGCTTAATTACAGGGATAGCAACAGCAATATTTTTTAGTGTAGTGTAATTTGGAGGAATAATATGGAATTGAATAAGTATATTGAGCATACCTTGTTGAAGCAAGATGCGACCAAAGAAGAGTTAATAAAACTTTTTGATGAAGCAAGAAAATATAAGTTTTTAGGTGTTTGTGTAAACCCTGTTAATGTAAAATTTGCAAAAGAACATTTAAAAGATTCTGATGTAAAAGTGGTTACTGTAGTTGGGTTTCCTTTGGGACAGTCTACAACAGAAGTTAAAGTTTTAGAAACAATAGATGCCGTGAAAAATGGTGCTGACGAAATTGATATGGTTATAAATGTCGGAAAACTAAAAGACAAAGAAATTGATTATATTGTAAACGAAATTGCGTCTATTAAAGGTGCAACTCAAGGCAGAAACCTAAAAGTTATTTTGGAAACAGATTTATTAACAAAAGAAGAAATAAAACTCGCATCAGAACTTTGTGTAAAGGGTGAGGCAGATTTTGTAAAGACTTCTACAGGGTTTGTGAAAAACGGCGTTGGAGCTAAAGCAGAAGATGTTAAACTAATGTATGACACAGTACATTCAGCCGGTTTGGGTGTAAAAGCATCAGGTGGAGTAAGAGATAAAGAAGCTGCTTTAAAAATGATAGAGGCTGGAGCTATAAGAATCGGAACTTCTTCCGGTGTAAAAATTTGTGAATAGTAGCCCAAAAGTTGTAGTCATAAAATTAGAAAAAAGTTTAATGTAAGATGATGGGTTCAAAGTTATTATGATATTGAATCCTCATCGCTCAAACTTTTCCTCCCATTTAAGGGAGGATTTTTTTGTTAAGAAATTTAACAAAATAATAAAAATTCTTACAGATTTTAGCAATTTTTTGTTAGAAAATAACTTTACATGAATAGTTAGGTTTGTAAAGGTTTATTTTTGTGAAAGATGTAGAAACAAAATTAAATAGTCCAGCGTTTAACAGGACTCAATATAATAATTCATTGATATCAAATGTATCAATGAAAGCTCAAGGTGCTCCGAATAATACACAGGCGGTTCAATTACCTGATATATATTACAATCCTAACGCAAATTACGAGAAGAAAAGCTTTGTAGAAAAACTTAAAAAATTTGATATTTTAGGGCTTATTACACCATTTTTTGAACATCCGGTAGGAGTTTTGGGAACTTGGTTTGCCCTGAGTTTTGGTATGGATAAATTTAACGAAGCTTGTTGTGGAGAATACGAAAAAAGTCTTATTGCTAAATCTGCGAACTTCGGTGACAAAATCGCTAATCTAAAACCTTTTAAATCGGAAACTTTTAAAAAAGGTACATCAGGTATTGCAAATGGTTGGAATAAATTAATAACAAAAGCAAAAGAAAACAGTGGTGTCGTAAGAGCGTTTATTGATACACCTGCTAAACCGACAAACCCTCAAGCTAAAAGCATAATGTTTAATGAACAAGCAGAATTAGTTGAAGATTTAAATCGTATCTTCGAAACATTTGGTATATGCTCAGAAAAAGAAACTCCTAATGTTATGGTTGAGAGAGGTATGAGTTTCAACAACCTTGATATCAGAAAAGGTGAAACTGCTGAAATTGAAAAATTCTTTGGGAAAGCTATGAAAGATCTCAAAGAGGAAGAAATTGTAAATTATGTCAATCTTAAACATGTTGGAGCTAATGAAGGTGAAATTCGCAGAATATTAGCATCATCAAATTGCACTCAAGATACAAAAAAATACATCTTAGACAAGATGGGAGTAACTTTTGATGATATTGTTAAATGGCAAAAAGAACCCGATAAATACTTTGAAGAAGCTAAAAAGGCTGCAGAAAAAGTAAGAGGACTTTCTGTTCAAAAAGGTAATTCAAGACTAACGGGTAAATTATTTAACCGTAAGCTTGGAATAGACGGAATTCATAACAAAATGCGCAGTATTACAAAAGATGGCGGTAAAACAGCTCTTGGAAGATTTAACGCAAAAGCTATCCAACGTATTTATCGTGGTATAACATTTGGTAACGGAAAACTCGGTGCATTAATTTTTGTATCACCAATGTTAATGCGTGCTATAAAAAATACAAAAGATGCAGGCAGTGATGAAAAAGTCGGAACAGCAGTTTGGGGCTTAATTGATTCATTCTTGTGGATAATAACTTTCGGATTGAGTGCAAAATTGTTGTACCATCGTGCAGGTATGAGAAATGCCGGCATGAAAATAGAGACGGTTGAAGTAATTGAATGTATTAAAAATGCATTTAACAAAGACTTTTTAGAAGGTAATTTTACTACAAAAAAAGCTGCCATCGAAGCAAGAAAAGAAGCTGCTAATAAAATTAAAACATTGAGAAAGGTTGAAGGACAAAATCTTTTAACAAGAATTTTGCGTTCAATTGTTACTCCTTTATCAAAAGACTTAAATATGATGAAAGGTGTAAATTTCTGGCAAAAATTGGGCTACAAAGCTCAAAACTGTGTTTCCGTACCGTTAAAATTTCTTTTAGTAATGATGGTGTTTGATTCAAAAATGAGAGATATTGCTAAGAAATGTTGTAACGCAATATTCGGCAAAGATTACGACTCATATGAAACTGAAGAGCATGATAAAAACAAACAGGTGCAGAAAGAGTTTACCAAAAAGGACTTGACTCAAAGATTATACAAACTCCAAGCTGCAAAAATGGCAGAGGAAAATAAACCGATAAATAGTGCAAAAGATAATGAACAACAAGAAAATACAATTGTCCCCGTACCTGTGAAATTGAAATCAGAAGATGAATTAATGCAAAAAATGGAAAAGCCACAAAGTTTGCAGAATGAGATATTAAAACAGGAAACACAACAGGAACAGCAACCTCAAGCTCAAAAAACCATGGAAATACAACAAGAACAACAACCTAAAACTCAAAATAAACCGGAACAGCATGAGATTGCAAAAGAAGCCCCTGAACAAAAATCAGAGGCTAAGCAAAATGAAAAAGGTATGGATGATGCCCAAACAGATAATACTAAGAAGGAAAATATTGATAATAAGCAAGCTACAGAAGATACGAATTCTCAGCCAAGGCAGAATAATGTAAAAGAAAATAAAGTACCGGAACAAGCAAAAAATGATGTTTTAGCAAATACACCAAATAATCAAAATGTCGCAAAACCTAAAGAAAAGCGAGATAATTACACGTATATTCCATCACAAAACAATGTGTTAAATAATGTCCAAGGTGCGAATGAAAAAATCAGAAAATATATACCGTCACAAAATATATTCGATTTAACCAAAACCTTTGATAACTCCGGATTGAGCCAAGTATTAAGACGTGCAGATAGGGCCGAACAAATGGCAATTAATATTTTATCCGGCAAATATCAATGTTAACAATCTCCTTTTATTTTACGGGTAGAAACATACTATATTTAAAGGATTTCAAACTTATTGAAATGTAGTTTAATAGGATAGGAATAGTATAAATTTCGGAGAAAGTTATGGATATTTTTGCAGTTATTGGTGTATTCTTTGGTATAGGAATGATTTTAACAGGCCAAGCTATGGAAGGTGGGAACCTTGGTCAATTACTTCAAATTACGGCTGCATTTATCGTACTTGGCGGTACAACCGGTGCTATTATTTTGAGTTTTCCTGCGCCTATTATCAAAAATGCAATCTCAATGCTGCATGATGTATTTATGCCACCCACAACTGACTATAATGCATTAATAACAGAAATCGGTGGTTTTGCAACAAAAGCAAGAAAAGAAGGTATTATAGCACTTGAAAAAGAAGCATATAATGCGTCTGACCCATTATTAACACTTGGTTTAGGTGCTGTTGCTGATGGTACCGATCCTACATTGGTCAGAGAACTTATGGAAAACCAAGTAGAACAACTTGAAGACAAAGTTGGAAGTGCTGCAAAAGTATATGAATCTTTTGGTGGTTATTCTCCTACATTAGGTATCATAGGTGCCGTTATGGGGTTAATCCAAGTTATGCAGAACTTGTCAGACCCTTCAAAATTAGGTGCAGGTATTGCAGTTGCATTTGTTGCTACGATTTATGGTTTGTTCGCTGCAAACCTCGTTATGATTCCTCTTGGTACAAGAATTAAATTTATCTATAAGAGAGTATTTTTATATAAAAATATGATTATGGAAGGTGTTCTTTCTATTCAAGCAGGAGAAAGTCCTGTTTTAATTGAAAGGAAGCTTCGTTCATTCTTATTAGAAAGCGAAGGGGCTGCAAATAATGGCTAAGAAAAAAAAGGAAGAAGAACACGAAAACCTTGAACGGTGGCTTGTTTCATATGGTGATTTTATAACCCTCCTGTTTGCTACATTTGTAGTTTTATACGCTCTTGCTCAGGTTGATGCTACGGACTTTGCAAAATTGGAAGAATCCTTGAAGAATGCTTTTAGCCAAGGAGCCATGCTTGATGGTCAAGAATCAATATTGGACAGCAGCCAAAGTATATTTGATCAACAACAAGCGAATTCTTTTATTCCGTCATTGATGGCCGAATATATAAGTCCTAAATACGAAGAGACTTCTTTTAAAGAAATTGAAGAAGAAATTAAAGAGTTAACCGAGCTTGGCGAGCTTGAAGGGATTTCATCTAAGATGACAGACAAAGGTTTGTTATTAACTTTTGATGACAAGTATTTGTTCGCTCCTGCATCAGCAAACTTAGATAAAAAAGCTCAAAAGTTGTTGGATAAAGTAGGCGTTTTAATATGTAAAAAATTTGTTTTGCATAAAATGATTGTTGAAGGTCATACCGATGGACTTGCAATAAACAGTAATATTTACCCCTCTAACTGGGAATTATCAGGCGCAAGGGCATGTTCAGTCGTAAGATATTTAATTTCAAGGTTTAAGTTTACTCCATCACTATTCTCTGCTGTAGGTTATGCTGATACAAGACCTTTGGAAAATGTAACTTCAAATAAAGATCCGAGAAATAGAAGGGTTGAAATATTAATTCTTAAAAACAAATACAAAAATCAATTTGACAATCAAAAAGATATTGCTCTTAACTTAACAAAAGCACAACAAGACCAAATTCAAAAGCAAAGAGAGCAAATAATCAAAACAGTTGAAGGGGATTCAATTTCTCTTGCTGCAAGAAAATTGTTAAAGGAAAATGAAGAAAGAATTAAGCAGCAGAAAAGCGAAAAATTGTCACCTAAAAATAAAGATTTATATATGAATATCGATGAAGAGAAAAAGGCACAAGAAGAAGTCGGGATGCCAAAAATTGAACAAAAAGTCATAAAATCGGACTCTCAAATACCGAATGATGAGGATTTTGGTTTATGATAACACATGCTGTTGGGATATCCCTCGGTTCAACATCTGCTGTTGAAAGTGGCGTTGTTGTCAGAGAAATTTCTACCGGAAAAATTATTTATATGGATAAATTGTTTTCCATGAATGACGTTATGTTGTTCTTTGAAAATTATAATTCTATTAAAAATTCTGTTATCTGTGTATCTTTACCTTGGGATATTACTATGCTTGAAGGTAAATGGAGAGTGCTTTCAAAACCGTATCAAATGATTCATACACTTGGCAATTTCCCAAATACAGACAATTGGATGCAGCGTTTTGCACCGAGAGGAAGCGAGTTTTTTTCAGAATTAAAAGAGAAAGGTGCTGATATATCTCGATATGAAATATATTTAACAAGACAGAAATTTAATCTTTATTCAAATTATAAAGAGCGTTCTTCTGCTGATTGCAAATTTTTGCAAACGACGTTAAGAACAGAATTCGGCTTTGATGAATTGCCGACTAATATGATGCCTATGGCACAAATGGAAGCTATTGTCGGTACTTTATTGGCAGAAGAAAAGATTAAGGGTAATACAAAAAAGATTTTTGATTACAAAAATATTGACGTCATAAATCTGCAATAACTATTTTTTCGTGATAGAATAATTCTTGTAAATATTTGTAAATTTTTATTATAAAAAAAGCAATTTTTATGTTTTACAAACTTTAAATAAGTGTATTATTTTATGCCGAAAGGGAAGTGTAATGGCTCAAGTAAATTCAGTAGAAACAGTTAATTCAAATGCTAATTATAATGCTGTAAAAATCAAAATTGACAAACCAAAAACATTGTTACCAAATGATTTCAAAAGTGCAGCAGATGACAAAGGAGTTTATAATGCTGTAAGTGTTGAAGTAACAGACCCTATTGTTGCAAGATATCCTAACAACGCTATTTATGATTATCCTAAGGCTGACAAAATTGTTACTTATGATATGATTGCAGCTCCTGAAATATCTGACAAAGTATCAGTACCGGCACCGAATTTTACAACAGTAGAGAACGAAAAATCCCAAAAGGTTTCTTTTAACGGCAAACAAGAATTAGAAGTTGTTCCTGCTGAAGAAATTAAGCCGGATGTAGATATCAACAAAGTTTTGGCAAATCTTTCCGGTTCAGATTACGATAAACAAGCAAAACAACTTGAAGAAATTACCGTTAATGTATTAAAAAATCCCAATGTAGGTAAAAACTATATTGTAAAAGATGTGTTTGCCGGAATGATAAATATTATTAAAGCAGATACAACACAGCTTATGCCACCTACAGAAGCTCAAATAGAAGCACGTAAAAAAATCATCACTAATGAAATAATAAAAGAACAAGCAAAAGCAGAGAATAAAGAAGTTCCTGAACTTCCATACAAGATTACGGAAGAAGACATTAAGTTAGCATCAGAACTATCAACAATGGAAATGGCAGAAAGAAATAAAGAATATGCTTTGTATACCATGGCCATTCTAACAAAGTTATATGTTGATGAAGTTAAAAATCAAACAGGAAATGTTATTCCGATAACAGATTTACCAGGAGTATCAGAAACTGTTGATGTTTTAAGATTTAATCAAAACCCATCTTTAAAAATAGCTGCTCTTGATGCTTTGAGTTATATTTATCGTCCTGAATATAAAGACGAACTTAAAGAAATCTTTAAAATTGCAGCGCAAGATGACGTTCCTTATGTTGCAGAAGCTGCAAACATGATTTTAACAAGTATAGATAAAAAATAACCATTAAAGTGAAAATAAAAAAGAGGGTGACTTTTTAGTCATTCTCTTTTTTATTACACAAGATGATTATCCATAGAATAGTTAATAAAACTAACCCACAGGCGATTAATTCTGATAATCTAAATGGCAAATTAAAGCCGATTTTTGCATTAAAGATAAAAGACATTGTAATAAAAACAAAAAATAATGCCGGTAATAATGTCATAAAGTAATTCTTTTTATTTCTATATAGATAAACTGTTGCATACAAAAAAGTCGGAATAGCAATAAGCTGGTTAAAGAATGTAAAATATCGCCAAATGAGTCCAAAACTGTCGGCTTTTATTTTTGACCAAGCAAGTACCCCAAGCATAAGTATAGCGATTGGAATAATTATAACCATACGATTTTTCAGTTTTGCCTGTGGAAGTTTTATAGCGTCAGCTATAATCATCCTTAAACCCCGTAACGCTGTATCCCCTGACGTTATTGGTAAAACTACAACAGCAAGAGTAACAACAAAGGTTAAAAATGTCGGTACAAAAACGTCTGCTATATCATTAATAACAGCAGCTGTTCCTATTAAATTATCAGGTGTTAAATGGTTTGAATAAACATGCATTGCTCCTGCTGCCCAAACCATTGCGATTAAGGATTCAAAACACATCATTTCATAAAAAACTCGTCTACCATCGTGTTCTGATTTAAGCGTTCTTGAAACGATAGTTGATTGCGTTGCATGAAATCCCGAAAGCAGCCCACAACTCACTGTCATAAAAAACATAGGAATTAGGGGTAAATTATCCGGGTGTTGTGATATATTATACAAATCCAACTCTGTAAGTTGCACACCTTTTGTAAAAAATCCAATAAGAATTAATGCAGTTCCAAAAATTAACAAACCACACATATACGGATAAAACCTGCCTATAATTTTATCTATGGGGAACATTGTTGCAAGGATAAAATACAAAGCAATAAGTCCGTATATCCACATCATTAAGGGATTTGTTATGGAAAAATTAGTTTCATTAAAAAATCTGTCTGCGATAACATCTCCTGATGTGTATACAAATACAGAAGATAAAATCAAAAGCATAATTGCTACAACAATTATGAAGATTTTATAGGAATATTTCCCTAAATATATCTTGATAAGTTCTGTTATTTGCATACCTTTGTTTCTGACAGAAATCATGCCTGCAAAATAATCATGAACCCCGCCCATAAGCACACAACCCAAAGGTATTAATATAAATGCAATCGGGCCGAATAAGATTCCTTGAATGGCACCCAAAATCGGCCCCATACCGGCGATATTTAATAATTGCACAAGACAATTACGATTTTTTGTCATAGGAAGATAGTCAACCCCATCTTTATTATCAATTGCCGGAGTATTTCTGTCGTCCGGAGAAAATTGTCTTTCTGTGTATCTCGAATAAAAAATGTAACCTAAAAACAATATAAAAAGACCAATAATAAAAGTAATCATAAAACTTCCCTCTTACATATATTTTAGTCCTAAAAATTTTTAAATCAAAACTATATTTGACAAAATTTAGTAAGCTCAGGATTTTTTCTAAACCAAGTTAGTTGTCTTTTGGCATAATTTCTTGAATGTTGTTTTAATTTATCCAGCGCTTCTTCTAATGTTACTGTTTTGTCGAGATACGTCAAAATTTCTTTATATCCAATAGTATCAACAATATTTTTAATACGACCGTGTTTTTTTATAAGATTTTTTGTTTCTTCAACAATTCCTTTTTCATACATTACATCAACACGCTTATTTATTCTGTCATAGAGCCATTCTCTGGAAGGAATTTGCGGCATTCTCCACTCGACGTCATATTCAAGTTCCTTCTTCCCACTCACTTTAGAAAACGGTTGACCTAATATTTTCGTAACTTCTAATGCACGTACAATTCTTCTTTTGTTAGAATTTTGAAGCTTTAGAAAGGATTCATTATCTAAACTTTTTAATTCTTCTAAAAGATCTTCTTTTGATTTATTTTCAAGTTCTTCTCTAAGTTCCGGATTTGCCTCAACCCTTGGTAAATCATAATCTTCTAATAAAACACGAAAATACAAGCCCGTTCCACCTGCAACAATCGGAGTTTTTTTACGAGACAATATATCTTTTATAGCAATTGTTGCATCATCATAAAATTCTGCAACCGAGTAATCATGTTCCGGTTCAACAATATCGATTAAGTGATGTGGAATTTCCTCTTGTTCTTCAAGTGTTGGTTTTGCTGAAGCTATGTCAAAACCTTTATATACAAGCCTTGAATCAGCAGAAACAATTTCGCCATCAATTTGTTTTGCTAAATCAATTGCCATTTTTGTTTTCCCACAAGCAGTAGGCCCGACTATTGCTATAACTTTAGGTTTCATAATATATATTTTACATTGAAAATGTAATAATCAACAAAATATATATTTTGTTGAACTTTCCCCTATTGTCCTCTTGACAATAACAATAACATTGTGTATAATTCCATACATTGCAATTATATGAGGTGTGTACAATGAGATTATATCCCCTAAGCTCAATCAGTTATCAATCAAATTGTGTTGGTAAAATTTCTGCAAAACAATTGACAAAACGTCAAGGCAATTCGGTGTCTTTTAGAGGTTTAGAAGCCGGGGCAAAAGGTGTAGTAGGAACATTAGCAGGGCTTGGACTCGGTACACTTTTGACAATAGGTTCAGGTGGAATTTTGGCTCCATTATTGCTGTCAATGGGTGGTTGCGCAGCAGGGTGCATAAAAGGTTCTATGGATGAATCTGCAAAAGATGAATCTGATGATTTCCCTTATGACGGGCCGACAGATATTTGGGTGTAGTTTATATGCCTGTATTTTTGTGTTAGTATGTAACAAAAATACAGGAAAGGAATTATTATGTTAAGAGCCGGAATTGTAGGACTTCCTAATGTTGGGAAATCAACCTTATTTAATGCGCTTACTGCGACAAAAAATGCACAAAGTGCGAATTATCCGTTTTGTACAATTGAGCCAAATGTAGGAGTTGTTACTGTTCCTGACGAAAGGCTTAAAATTCTTGCTGACCTTTGTAAATCAAAGGAAATAATTCCGACAGTTATTGAATTTGTTGATATTGCTGGCTTGGTTAAAGGTGCAAGTAAAGGCGAAGGGCTCGGCAACCAATTCTTGCACAACATAAGAGAAGTTGATGCAATAATTCAAGTTGTTAGATGTTTTGATGATGAAAACACCATTCACGTTGAAGGCAAAGTTGACCCGATTAGTGATATTGAAACCATTAATACTGAACTTGCTCTGGCAGATTTAGCATCTGTTGAAAGACGTCAGCAAAGAATTTCAAAACAAGCAAAAGGTGGGGATAAAGAAGCTGTTTTAGAAGATAAAGCATTAACAAAATTAATTGAATTATTGAGTGCAGGAACATTTATTAATTTATCTGAACATTTTAATGAAGATGAGATTGCTGTTATTAAACCTCTTAATTTGATGTCGGTAAAACCTGTTATATATTGCGCTAATGTTTCAGAATTTGATTTAAAAACAGGTAATGATTACACAAAACTTGTTGAAGAATACGCTAAGAAAAACGGTGCGCAAACCGTTATTATATGTGCAAGGATTGAAGAAGAACTTGTTGAACTCGGTGAAGACGGTGCAAAAGAATACTTGCAAGAACTCGGGGTTGAGGATAGTGGTATCGATAAGATGATTAAATCTGTTTATAAATTGCTCAACTTAATAACATTTATCACTGCAGGCGAAAAAGAAACTCGCGCGTGGACTTGTGCAGATGGTACAAAAGCTCCTCAAGCAGCAGGTGTTATTCATACAGATTTTGAAAAAGGTTTCATAAGAGCAGAAGTTACAAGCTATAAAGATTTTGTAGATTGTGGTTCATATACTGCTTGCAAAGATAAAGGTGTAACAAGACTTGAAGGTAAAGATTATCTTGTTCAAGACGGAGATATTGTTCACTTTAGATTTGCTGTGTAAAACAATTAATTTATAACGCATAAATTAAATAATAATTACGCGTTATCATTTACTTATAATAAGGTTTAAAAGTTTTGATTTGGTATGTTAATTTTTCAAAATCACCATCAAAATTTAGACATCTGTCATCAACATAAAGCCAAGCAAGGTCTTTTGTGTTGGTTATATCTTCAAAATATTTGTCAATTTTGTTATCGACAAGCCATTTTGCAGCAAGAATTTTATTTCTTGTAGTAAAAAGTTTTATTTCAAATTCATTTGCCAATGTTTCAATAAATTATTATAAGCGTATTTTTATAAACGCTTTACTTGATATAAAGGGAAAAAATGAAAATAGCTTGGTTCAAAACCAATATCTCGCCTGAAATCGGCTGCTGTCTTGCGGGCTACGGCCCGCATGACGTGTCAGGGGCAAAGCATGAGGACCTTTTCATGAGAGGACTGTGCGCGGATGGCGGAGAAGGAAAAATCCTGCTGGTAAGCCTTGATTTGGCGGG
>JAKSUP010000109.1 GCA_024408905.1 bacterium | reverse complement strand
ATAAAATGTACACACTCGTATATTCTATTAATAACGAAAAATCGCCAAAAACTGTTTATGTAAATCTTACAAATGCCTGCACAAATTCTTGCGTGTTTTGCTTGAGAGAACAAAAAGATGATGTTTGTGGGTCTGATATGTGGCACGATGATAATTATACGTTAGATGATGTTATTGAACAGTTCAAAAAGTATACCCCAACCCCTGAGCAAGTTGTTTTTTGTGGATATGGAGAACCTTTCTTAAAAAAAGATATGATGAAAGAATTTGCTCAATACTTAAGAAAAAATTACCCTGAAATTAAAATTAGGGTTAATACAAACGGGCATGCTAACGCTATTTATAAATATAATGTTGCTGAAGAATTTAAAGACTTGTTAGATGAAGCATCTATCAGCCTAAATTCAGACAACGCAGAACAATATGATGAAATTTGTCAGCCTAAAATCGAAAATGCTTATGAAGAAGTTAAAAACTTTATTAAAGCATGTAATGACGTTGGAATAAAAACTTCTGCAAGTATCGTGACGGGCTTCGACAAAAATATTATTGTAAATGCCCAAAATTGTGAAAAAATTGCCTCTGAACTTGGAGCAAAATTCAGAAACAGAGAATTTATAACTAACGGATATTAAAATCAAGGAGAAAATTATGAAAGTTACATCAACTAATTCCCCAATATTTTCATCAAAACAATATTTTTTATCCAAAACAAGTTATGCAAATATGCAAAAGCTATTAACCAAGATGAATGAGCAAACAGTTTACACGAACCCAAATCCTAAAACTTTTGAATCAAAGATTTTAAGCAGAGTCTATATCGACAACAAAGGCTACTTTATGGATGGAAGGTGGTTACCACAAAAGAACTATTTACCAACAGTTCTTTTGCAAGGAAACAGCTATATACAAATGAACAATTTAGAAATAAAAATTAACAACTGTGATGGTCAAATAGAAATTCTTAAAAAACCATGGTATAAAACAGCAAAAAGCGTTGTTAAAAAAGCTGAAAAATATATTAAAACTGGTTTGAAAGAGTTTAGCAATGAAAACATTGTTGAAAAACACTTTTCTATAATACAAGGTTTTACAAAAGAAGGGCTAAAAAGTTTAAAACTCTGTTAAAAATATAGAAAGAGTAATTAAATGAAAATAATACTTGCATCAAATTCACCACGAAGAAAAAAGATTATGACTGAGCTTTCCCAAAAAGAAGGTTTTAATTTCGAAATTATACCTTCAAATTATGACGAAAAACTTGAATCAGATATTTTTTCATATGATGCGATAGAAGACTTGGCAACACAAAAAGCCCTTGATGTTGTACACAGAGTAGGACACGATGAAATTGTAATCGGAGCAGATACAGTCGTTGTTTTGCACAACAAAATTTTGGGAAAACCTCATTCTAAAGAAGAAGCGTTTAAAATGCTCTCTGAACTTTCAGAAAACACACATTCTGTCGTAACATCAATTTGTGGAATTAATACAAAAACTAATCGTGCAGCATTACTATCAACTACAAGTTACGTTAAGTTTTGCAAGCTGACTGATGAACAAATCAATTTTTACATTGATAAATATAACCCGTTGGATAAAGCCGGAAGTTATGGCATACAGGAAATGCCTGATGGCTACATTGCAAAATACGAAGGCAGTTTGGAAAATATTATTGGTTTAGATTCAGATGCTGTTTTTTCTGTTCTTAAACAGCTTGGTTTATAAACAAATTTCGCATATACTCATAAGCTTTATGTCAAAACATGTTTGTGGTATAAAAGCTGTATGAATAAACAAAGAAAATGCGTAGGTTGTGGTGAAATAAAAGACCGAGAAAGCATGATTAGACTAACAAAAGACTTTCAGACCGGTCATATTATTCTAAACCCAAATTCTAAAACATTTGGCAGATCTGCATATCTTTGTTATAATCATGACTGTATAGAAACAGCATTGAAAAAAAATAAATTAAATCGTGCATTAAAATCAAACGAGGATTTGAAAGGAATATTGGATGGACAGTATTAGAGTTAGTGAATTGGCCAAAGAACTCAATTTGACAAGCAAAGAAGTTATTGAAAAATTTGCAGAAATTTCAATAACTGTAAAATCGCATTCTAATACAGTCGCTCCTGATCAAATCAGAAAGCTAAAAGAACATTTGGGAATAGAACCTAAAAAAAGCACCCCTAAAAAAGCATTTATTGTAAAAAAAGCTAAAACAACTAACGAAGAACCTGAAGTTATTAAAACAGAACCATCCAAACCAGCAAAAATTGAAAAAGTTGAAAGAATTGAACGTGTTCAAAAGGTAGAAAAAGCTCCAAAGCTCGAAATTGTTGACAGGCCGAAAACAGAAAAGCTTGAAGTTCAAAAAGAAGAACCTATTGTTAAAAAGGCAGAAAAACCTGCTATAAGAATTGAACGCACAAAAATAGAATATCCAAATAAATCAAGAATAGAAATTGTAAGGCGCGCTCCTCAAAAAACAGATGTTCAAAATGATGCGTCAAAACCTGAAAGACAAGATAAAAAACCTTTTAATAAACCTAACGGAGAGAAAAAACTTGTAGAAAGAAGAATTATTCCACAAGAAATCTACGAAGGCAAAGGACAGTCTAAAAAGAAAGCTGATAACAGAAAAAGAGAAAAAGATTACAATTCTAAAAAAGAAGATCAAGAGATGATTTCTCTTGAGAAGGCTGCAGCACAAAAACATAAAAAACGCAGCCATAAAGAAGAAGAAAAAGAAGCCATAACACAAGTTATTGTTAATAAACCAATGACAATAAGTGAACTTGCCGACAAAATTCAAAAAACTCCTGCCGAAATCGTAAGATTTTTAATGTTCCAAGGAGTAATGGCTACTGTTAACCAATTGATAGACATCGACACAATCAAAAAAGTTTGTGCAGAATACGAACTTGAAGTTCTTGACGAAGATATTGATGCCTTTATGGAAGAAGAACTTGAAAAAGAAGAACAGCAAAAGGCAATAACTGAAGTTGATAAAAAACTTTTGAAGAAAAGAGCTCCTGTTGTTTCAATTATGGGACACGTTGACCACGGTAAAACAACTCTATTGGATAGTATCAGAGCTTCAAAACACAAAATTGTTGCAACCGAAGTTGGTGGTATAACTCAATCAATCGGTGCATATACAGTTTATCTTGATAACAAACAAGAAAAGAAAATCGTTTTTGTTGATACACCGGGGCACGAAGCATTTACGGAAATGCGTGCCAGAGGTGCAAAAGCTACTGATATCGCAATTTTGGTTGTTGCAGCAGATGATGGTATAATGCCACAAACAATTGAAGCTATTAACCACGCAAAAGCAGCAGAAGTACCTATTATCGTAGCTGTTAACAAATGCGATAAACCTGATGCAAACCCGGATAAAGTATTGCAACAACTAACAGAACACGGTCTTGTACCTGAAGCTTGGGGTGGTGAAACAATTACAGTAAAAGTTTCAGCATTAATGGGTGACGGTATTGATGAACTTTTAGAATACGTTTTGCTTGTTGCTGATATTCAAGATTTGAAAGCAAACCCTAAAGCTGAAGCATCCGGCGTTGTGATTGAAGCTAATCTTGATAAAGGTAAAGGCCCTGTAGCAACCCTTTTGGTCCAAAACGGTACACTAAGAACAGGCAATTGCGTTGTTGTTGGAACAGCTTGCGGCAGAGTAAGGGCTTTGTTATCAGATTCAGGCGAAAGAATTCAAAAAGCAGAACCTTCAACTCCTGTAGAGATTTTAGGTCTGACGGAAGTTCCTAATGCCGGTGACAGATTTGAAGTTGTTAAAAACGAAAAAGAAATGAAAGCTATTGTTGATAAACGTAAAGAAAAAGAACGTGACAAACGTCTTGATGCAATGCTTCCTGCTCACATGAGACGCGAATCAGGTGTTGCTGAAGATGACGTTCCACACTTGAATTTGATTATCAAAGCTAACACACACGGTTCAGCAGAGGCTGTCTCACAATCTATTGCTCAGCTTGAATCTAAAGAAATTGTTACGAAAATTATACACGTTGGCGTTGGTGATATTTCTGAGGCTGATGTTATGTTGGCATCTGCATCAAATGCAATCATCTTAGGTTTTACCGTAAAAGAAGATGCAAACGCCGTTGCTGCTGCTGAAAGAGAAAATGTAACAATCAAAAAATATGATATTATTTATCAAATATTAGAAGATATTGAACATACAATGATTTCACTTCTATCACCTGAAATCAAAGAAGTTGCAACGGGTAAAGTTGAAATCAGACAAATATTTACAATTGGTAAGTTAATTAAAATTGCCGGTTGCTATGTTACAGAAGGTAAGATTAACAAAAACGACACTGCAACTATCTACCGTAACGGTGTAGAAATATTTAAAGGTCAAATTGACCAATTGAAACGATTCAAAGATGACGTAAAAGAAGTTGCGCAAGGCTTCGAATGTGGTATTTCTTTTGTTAAATTCAATGACATTGAAGAAGGTGATATTGTTGAATTTAATACAACAAAAGAAATTGAAAAAACCGAACTTGAATAGTTTACATTGTGTTTTGTAAATATTAGTATACCCTAAAATTTAGATTTATTGTCGTTACAAAAATTTACAAAACCTATAATTATTGATTTTATTGCCTTCTATCGGATATTACATTACCATACTAAAATAATCTTCTAAAGTTTTTATGAAATGTGACGTTATACATACTATAAACATAAGGAGTAAAATATGATTGATAATTTTAACATTGGTAAACGCTTATCTTTTACAAAAGCTGATTTAATGTGTGATACAACAAAAAAAGAACCAAATACAACTCAAAATCAACTTGAACAAGCTACTGAAAATGCAGCACCAGATCAATTTGTAAATTCAAATAAAAACAGCAATAATAAGCCGGACGTAAAAATATCATATAACCTTTCTGAAATAAAAAAATTTGGATTTAGTGATACAGAAATTGAAAAATATTTTAATTATTTTGAATCAAAAACTCCTGATGGACAAATTCTAAAAGGTTACGGTTTAAAACAAGGTGTTGTTATTAATGGCAAAACCGTAACATCATTGGAAGAACTTGTTGACGCTTTGGGCAAAAATGATACTACTAAAATGGCATATAGTGAAAGTGATTTATTCAGGTATGGCTTTACCAATGAAGAAAAGAATAAATACTTTAATAGCTTTGATTCATTAACAAAAGGCAAAAAAGCATACGGTTTAAAAGAGGGTATCTTCATCAATGGTAAACATATATCCGATTTAAAAGAGCTGGCAGATGCGTTAGGTAAAACAGATATTACTCTATTTACAAACTATAAGCGTCCACCAATTTTCAATCCCCTTAATTTTAGTACTAAATTAGATTCTTCAAGACCTAAAGAAGCTGATAGCAATAAGGAACAGACATTCAACACAAAAATATCATATAACCTTTCTGAAATAAAAAAATTTGGATTTAGTGATACAGAA
>JAKSUP010000108.1 GCA_024408905.1 bacterium | reverse complement strand
TTGGTTTCGACTGCTTGGAACCCTTCACCAATTTCTTCAGGTTTCAAACCAAACAATGCAGGATTTTTAAGAGTACCTGTACCAAAAATTAAATACATAAAGTTTCTTGTAATAGTGATTGCACTAAACATAGAAACAGCAACACCAATTGCAAGAGTCAAAGCAAAACCTTTAACAATACTTGTTCCACAGAAATAAAGTATCATACAAGTAATGATTGTTGTCATATTTGAGTCAAAAATACTTGTAAATGCTCTGTCAAATCCTGAATTAATCGCTGTAAACAATGTTCTTCCGGCTCTTAATTCTTCTTTTGTTCTTTCAAAAATCAAGATGTTTGCATCAACAGCCATACCGATTGAAAGAATAAAACCTGCAATACCTGCCAAAGTAAGTGTTACAGAGAACATTTTGAATAATGCAAAAAGCATTATACCATACAAAATCAAGGCAACGTCAGCGATACAACCTGGCGCTCTGTAATAAGCAATCATAAATACCATTACAAAACCTAACCCAACCATGCCGGCAATTTTTGATTTTGTAATACTGTCAGCACCAAGAGTCGGTCCGACTGTATTTTCTTCAATAATTTGTGCAGGAACAGGTAATGCACCGGCGTTTAATAAATCAACCATTTGTTTAGCGTCTTTTGCATCATAATTTCCTGAAATTTGAGCGCGACCTCCTGTTATAGCTTCTCTGATAACGGGTGCTGATTGAAGCTCTCCGTTAAAGAAAATTGCCATTTGCTGGCCAACCATTTTTCTTGTTAAATCGGCAAATTTCTTAGTACCTGCTGCATTAAATTCCAAATCTACCGTATAACCCGTTGTAAGATCAGAGCCAATAGTAGCTTTTACTAAATCTTTACCTGTCAAACCTGTAGTTTCCCAAGTTTCAACTCCATTTTTGTTAACAGGTTTTCTGAAATCAAGTTCAGCTGTTTCACCAATATATGCTTTTGCTTGGTTTAAGTCAGATACATCAGGAATTTCTACAACAAGTCTTTTTTCTCCTGCTCTTTGAACAACAGTTTCAGCTACACCGAGTTTATTAACACGATTTTCTATCGCAAATTTTAAACTGTCCATCATATCCGGTGTAATTGTTTTTACCGTATCTGTTGTATGTGCTTCAAGAACCAATCTTGAACCACCAACCAAGTCAAGCCCAAGTTTTGTCGGTTTTGTCAATATTACTACAATTGAAAGTATAATAATAAGCACAATCGCCCAAAACATAATCAATCTGTTTTTCATTTATATACCCCTTTTACCTTTGTGTTAATTTAATTTTACCAAAAAAATAGAATACAATCTTCCCTTGTTGTCTAAATAGAATCAAGAACAAAGATTAATTCTGCTTTTTCTGCTTTAGTAAGTTCAACCAAAGGTCGTCTTACGTAGTCTTCAATGATTTCTTTATATGCTAGTGCTGCTTTTACAGGGACAGGGTTTGGCGCCATAAATAATTTTTTAAAAATAGGATATAATTTTAAATGCATATTTTTAGCAGTCATAACATCCCCCGTTTTAAAGTTTCTAATCATTGATTTAATTTCTTTTCCAAATAAGTGTGACGCTACAGAAACTACGCCATGCGCACCCAATGAAAGCATCGGTAATGTTAAACTATCATCACCTGAATATATAGCAAAGTCACTTGGACAAATACTTTTAATCTCAGTTACAGCGTCCATATCGCCATAGCTTTGTTTCAATGCAACAATATTCTCATATTTTCTTGCTAAAGTTTTAATTGTTTCAGGAGCCATTGTAACACCTGTTCTTGACGGAATATTATATAAAATTATCGGCAAATCTACTGCCTCAGCTACAGCAGAAAAATGTTCAATCATGCCACTTTGACTTGGTTTATTATAATAAGGAACAACTGATAATATACCGTCAGCGCCTTCTTTTTCAGCACGTTTTGACATCATAACTGCAGTTTCTGTTGAATTTGAACCTGTTCCCATAATGACTTTACCTGCATTTGCTACAGCACGCTTAGCACTGCATAAAATTTCAATTTCTTCATCAAAAGTCAAAGTAGGAGATTCTCCTGATGTACCTGTTACAATAATTGCATCAGAACCTGTATGTATAAGTTGATGAGCAAGCGTCTCTACCTTTTCATAATCAACTTCTCTTTTCTCATTAAAAGGTGTTACCATTGCTGTGATAACTTCGCCTGCATCATATCTCATTTTTATACTCCTTATTGTACTTTTTTATTGTACTTTAAAAAATGTTCCCAAACAAGTTTATTTATTCATTTTCAAGAAACTCATGCAATTCATAAGTATCATTATTCTTTTTGAATAAACCTATTTGTGAGGTGTTATATTTTTTTACAACATTTCCGTTGTATCTCCACACACCTTCTGATGTTATTACAATTTTATTTTGTTGTTGTAAGCTTGATATATATAAGAGTCTGTTAATTGAAGCCTCAAGTCGGTTATTTGCAATATCTATGCATATATTATAATCTATAGGTGCAGTTGACTTGATTACCCTAAATAATACTCCTACGGTATCATCTATTTTTTCAAAATCAGAAAATTCGTATAAAAATCCTTGCTCTACCTTTTGTGGCTGAAATCCGAATTGTTGAATTAAAAATTTATTCATAATTTTGTTTTGTTCATCCATATTTATAGCATCAGCTAAATAATTAATCTTCTTCGGAGAAGTAACTATATACACATAGTATTTTTTCATTTTTTTTAATTCGTTAGTATTATTTTGCTCAAGCATATTATTAAATTTTTTTTCTTCATGTTTTTTGTATTCAAGTCTTTTATCTATATAAAAATTTCTTAGACAATTATTTAGTTGTAATAAAATTTTAAAGACATACATACAAACAAACAGAATAATTAAAGCGACAAAATATTTATACTCAAATACTGCGCCAAACAAATTAATACTACCGTCCCAAATGGATTTTCCCGTATCCACCAAAGATACTAATACGGGAGTGAAAAATTTCATCCAAGCCCAATGCGCACTTATAAGATTTTGTATCCAATATAATAAAAGGATTAAAATGCCAAAAAGCATAACAATTTGGCCAAATTCAAATAAATACTTTATATTATCGAATAATTTTAATATAAATTTATTCATTAATTTTCCTCTATGTAAATATTATCTATTAAACGCACATTTTCTACCCTGCAAGCTACTAATACAAGAGTTTCTCTGTCAGCTTTTTCCTTATCTTCCAAAGTTGTTTTATCAACAAATTCAAGGTATTCCAAATCGTGTTTATCAGTTAAGAATGAATATGCAGTTTCTTTTAAGGCAGAAACATCTGTTATTCCTTTTTGATAGCAAGCTTTAATATTATTCAATACTTTGCTCAAAGCAAGTGCATCTTTTTTACCTTCTTCTGACAAATATTTGTTTCTTGAACTCAACGCAAGACCTGAACTTTCACGAACAATTGGGCATTGAGTAATTTCAATCGGGACATTCAAATCCTTAACCATTTTTTTGATAATAATAACTTGTTGCGCATCTTTCTGTCCAAAAAACGCACAATCAGGCTGAACTATATTAAACAATTTCATTACAACTGTACAAACACCATCAAAATGTCCGACGCGTGATTTTCCACATAATTTATTTACATAGAAAAACGGTGGACATACGTAGGTTAGAGTATCATTTGAGAGCCTTTGTCCCTCGCCGTACATTTCGGCAGGAGCAGGTGCAAAAACTATATCTACACTTTCTGTGTCACATAGTTTTGTATCAGCATCCAGTGTCCTTGGATATTTATCAAAATCTTCAGAAGGCCCAAATTGAATAGGGTTAACAAAAACAGACACGACAACTTTGTCGCAATTTGCTTTAGCTTTTTTTATTAAACTCAAATGACCTTCGTGCAAAGCTCCCATCGTCGGAACAAGACCAATTTTGAGTCCTTGTTTTTTCCATTCTGCAACCTGTTTTCTTACATCCTCAATTTTATTTAAAAGCATTTTTTACTCCATCCCCATTTGTTTGTTATTAAAATGAATGTTCTTTTGAAGGGAAAGTTTTATTTTTAACAGCCTCTTTATATTCTTTTATCCCTTCTAAAACTACATCATGTAAATTTGCAAATTTTTTAATAAACTTTGGTTCAAAATCCGTATATTTACCTAAAATATCATCAGAAACAACGATTTGTCCATCACAATTTACACCTGCACCGATTCCAATTGTCGGAATACTCAAATTTTTTGTTATGTATTCAGCGCTTTCTGTAGGCATAAGTTCTAACACAACAGCAAAAGCACCTGCTTCTTCAAGTTTTTTTGCACATTCCAAAATCTTTTCCACAGCTTCTTTTGTTTTTCCTTGAATTTTATGCCCGCCAATTAAATTCAATGATTGAGGAGTTAACCCTAAATGCCCCAGAACAGGAATCCCCGATTCAACACAACGCTTTACCAAATTGAGAATATATTCATTACACCCTTCAAGTTTAACTGCGTTTGCACCGGAAGATATCATTTTACCTGCATTTTCCAAACCTTGTTCGATGGACAAGTTGTAACTCATAAAAGGCATGTCGCCGATTATAAAAGAATTTTTAGCACCTTTTGCAACTGCTTTTATAAAAATAAGCATCTCATCTATTGTTATATTATAGGTATTTTCATACCCTAAAGCTACTTGAGCCAAAGAATCGCCAACTAAAATTCCGTCAATATCAGCTTCTTCAAGAACTTTTGCTGTTGAATAGTCATAAGCCGTTGTCATAACTATTTTTTCAGAATTATTTTTTAATCTTTGAAATATACCTATATTCTTTTTTGCCATATAAAGCCTTTTTAATACAAAATATCCTTTTGAATTATAGCAAAAATATAACGATAATTCAAAGTAAAATTAATAATTCTAAGCTTTTTTATTATCTTCTGCTTTTTTGACTTTTAAAACTTTGCCCTCGACTTCTAATTCAAGTTCATCTTCTTCAGGATTGATGTCTAAAAGCTCTAAAATGGGTTTTTGCATCAATAAAACCCAAGCATTGCCACTCTTATATAACTTCTTTTTCATAATTTAACCTTAAATATGTCTTTACATTTACTTTACATTATCTATCTTTGCAAATATACTATACTTTGTGTATGTAATGTATATGAAAGGTTGAAACATGAAAAAATTAAGTAAAGGTCAAAAAGATATTTTTAAACTAATCGGTAAAAGAGTCAAAGAAGAACGAGAATTAAAGGGCTGGAGCGTAGAGGAATTGGCACAAAAAACAGGGATTAGAAAAGAATATATTCAAAAAATAGAAAAAGGGATTGCTTATGGGTTAGCTTGGTCGAAATATGTAAAACTCACTATGAGTTTTAAGATACCTTTATCAGAACTTGTAAGTGAAAAGTTGTAATCAAACAGTTTTTATATGTAATTAATTACATAATATTTATTATGTAAATTCTGTAACAGAATAAAAAAGAGGATAATTATAAAAATCATCCCCTCTTTTAAAATTTTAGTT
>JAKSUP010000107.1 GCA_024408905.1 bacterium | reverse complement strand
CCCAAGCAAATTCGAATTGCTGTCTACACCGTGAAAGGGTGTTGTCCTAGGCCTCTAGACGATGGGGGCTCGTTCGACATTTCTTATAGTACCAAATCAATTTTTATTGTCAAGTGGGGGTAAATAAGGGATGGTAAATGAAGTGGGAGTGAATAGATAAGTGGATTGGTTAAAATGTTCAGAGTGGATAAATATCAATAAAATAGTCTGGATATAACTATAAAGTAAGAGGAAAATCTTAATTTCTTGAATTAATCATTGTTTGGACATACAATAGATATAAGAAAGAAGGCAAATATGATTAACAGAAAATCAAGAGATGAAATTAAACGTATGCGTCATGCAGGACATATTGTAGCACTTGTTCATAAAAAGATGAAAGAAGTTCTTGAACCTGGGATTTCTACTCGTGAACTTGATGCAATAGCTATGAATGTTATTAAGGAAAACAAAGCTATTCCTACATTTCTTGGTTATAATGGTTTTCCGGGGTGCATTTGTACTTCAATAAATGATATGGTTGTCCACGGAATACCTTCTGACAAAGTAATTGTTAAAGAAGGCGATATCATTGCAATTGATGTCGGAGCAACTTATGGTGGGTTAGTTGGCGATAGTGCCTGGTCTTATGCTGTCGGAGAGATAACTGAGGACAAAAAACGCTTAATGCGTGTAACAGAAGAATCTTTGATGGCAGGTATTTCTAAAATGCGTGTAGGAAATGTTTTGGATGATATATCAGGTGCCATAGAAGATGTTGCAAATCGTGAGCACTTAGGTATTGTTCGTCAATACGGTGGACACGGTGTCGGCCATTCTATGCACGAAGATCCTTTTTTGTTTAATTATAGAGTCGGAGATAAAACTCAACTCAAATCCGGCATGGTAATCGCAATTGAACCTATGCTTAATCTTGGTGGTGATGAAGTTATGGTGCTTGATGATAATTGGGGTGTGGTTACAAAAGACGGAAAACCGTCTGCTCATTTTGAACACACGGTTTTATGTACTGATGATGAACCTGTTATGCTGACTACTTTGATGGAGTAGTATTAAATTATTTTTCACAATTAGCTAAATTAATATCTATGTGACTATGCAATTTTGCTTCTAGTGCTCTATTGTCTTCTGAATTTTGAACTTCCATCATTTCTGCTTCTGTAGCTTCTCTTACAAAATCTGCATGTGCCCAAGGGCCTTCTCCTGAATTTGCTCCAGTTTTTTCATCAGCAAGTTTGAATATTGATTTAAATTTTTGGAGTGCATTTGTAACAGTAGAGCTTATGTCCCAACCACCACCATTACAAAGCTCTTCAGGTGTTATATCATCTTCGTTACCATCAATCTTAGAAAAAGTATCAATTGCAGCCAATTGTGGCTTTGTTAATTCAATAGTATTGTTGTTCACTGCTTGTCCATTTTTTAGAAGATGACCATTATTATCAACTTCGTATTTAACTGTATTTCCTGTTATTACAGCACCACGAGGTATTTGTATGTTGCGGCAATAATTAAAACTAGAATCATTGGATTTGAATGTTACAGTTACATATTTAGGTGTCATGTTTTTTCTCCTTTTTATATCTCGTATATCTATATAAAGTATATGCGCATCAAAAAATTGCCTTTTGTGTTACATTTTTGTAACAAAAACTTAACAAAACTCCATGGTAGTCTATATGACAGGGTTTCGATAACCCTAGACAAATAATTTTTTTGGTTATATTATTAATAAAGGTTAATATCTTAATCAAAGAGGTCAAAAATGGATCAAATTGTTAAAATAGCATGGGAATTAAACGAAAATTCAGAAAACAGATACAAATTAGTATATGAAGTAGCTGAATTAGCTAAAAAATTAGTTGATGAAACACAAATGAAAAAAGCCCGAGATGAGTTCGGATTCGAAGAAGTTGTTCAAGAAAGTTCTTATAAAAAAGAAAATCCTGTTGAACACGCTATTATGGTGAAGGCTTCCGAATCAGACGATACAGAACTGGTCGGATAGTATAAGTTTTAAAGACTGAAAAAGAAGCCTCACGATGTTGGGGCTTCTTTTTTATATGTATTAAATTGTAAACTTTTTGTAAACTTTTTTGTTAAATAGCGCAATTTATATTTTTTAGAGACTTAAAAAGAAAGGAAGGTCGAAATGATAAATAATAAATATTCTAAGAAACTCATGAATTTAAGGTGGGGTTTGTAGTATTATGCCGATAAATGTTGCTAAAATATATTCTACATTAGGAAACCCATCTTCCCTTATTCCTTTGGCAGTCAAAGATTTGTCATCAGCTGCCGGCATGACTGCAGGATCTTTTGTTACAGGGAAAGAAGAAGGACATGATAGACTTATAGATGAACTTGGAACCGAAGTTATATGGCTTTTCGGCATTCCTGCATTTAAAAAATTATTCGACCTTGTGGTATTCAAAGCTTTTGGTTTGGACTCAAAGTTTGATGCAAGAAATTTTAAGGATAAGGCTGTATTAGAGAAAGTTAAAGAATTTGCTCCTGATGAAACCGTTAAAAAGGAGATTGAAAATATTATAAATAAGAAGAAATTATTTAAACATACGACCTCTGCAAAATTCTTTGTTTCGACAGGTTTAGCTATTACGAGCTACGTTTTGCTTACGGCTTTTAAGCAAAAATACACAGATAAAAAGATAAGGGAGAATTTAATAAAAGAGTATAACGAGAAAAAAGCTTCGGAAAATGAAAATTGTGATACAAAAAATCCATCTTCACCTTCTTTTAAAGGAGGAAAAGGGATAGAAAAAGCTATTGAATATTTTGCCTTTGACCCTGTAAGAAATATGTGGATACTTGATGGTAGTATTACATACGAAAGGTTAAAAAATTCAAGAAACCCTCAAGAATTTGCCGGATATGCAATAAAAGAAGGTTCGTTGCTTTTCTTTATGTATTATTTGGGTGGTAAAATTCAACAATTAATGGAAAATCGTGCCAATAAAAAATTCAACAAGTCTATCGGGCTTGATGCAAGAGTCTTGGAAGATGATTTATTAAAAAAATCATTCGAAGACGGTTCTATAGCAAAATGTTTAAAACAATTTGCAGACATTAAGCCTGCGCAAAGTGGTGCTGAAACAGCTAAAAATTCTGTTGAGTTATATGAATTTTTGCACAAAAATCCTGAAAATATGATAGTTAAAGTAGCAAAAAAATCAGATATAATTAAACTTTATAAAGACACAGAAAAAATTGACACGAGAAAATTTATCGACCTTAAAGAGGTAGAGGGAATAAATGATAAGATTAGTAAGCTTTATGAACAGTATAAAGAAGCTTTGAAGAAAGGAGAAACAACAGAACAGTTCTTTAAGGGAGTTAAGAAACTCAAAAGAGGTTCAATAAAGATGAATATTTTCTCATCAATATTTGCTCTTGGTGTACTAACTCCGGCTCTAATGCTTTTAAAAAGGTTTACAAAAAATGATGATACCGAATTTGAAACTAAGAAAAGAATTAGGGAAGAACTCATAAAAGAAGGTGTTATTGTTTAAGTTAGTTTCCGAGTTTAAGAAATATAACGCCTGTAATAATTAATAATACGCCCAAAAATCTTAATGGGTTTAGGGTATCATGAAATACATATACTCCGATAAGGAATGTGCAAGCAGCACCAAGCCCTGTCCATATTGCGTATGCTGTTCCAACAGGTATGTGTTTTTGTGCGAAATATAAAAATACTCCACTAAGTCCCATTGCAATAACTGCACAAGCTATCCATATCAGTTTATGGCTACCTAGAGAAGCCATTTTCATGCTGTATGGCCAGCCGATTTCAAATACTGTTGCTATTAATAAATATAACCATTCCATAGTTTAATTGTAACAAAAAATCAAAAAGAGTTTAATAAAGTACTGATATATAGTATAATAGACAAACACAGGTATTAGGAGGGAAGTAATGATAAATAAAATCAATGGTGTAGGTTTTCAAGGTAGATACCAAAGATTTGTAAAACCGGTTCAAAAAGAAACAGGTGTAAATGTTAAACGTGGTTTGAAAGCTGCAGGTATTTATGCAGCATCAACAATGGCTGTTACTTTGGGTTTGTTAGCTTGCAGAGGTGGTAAAAATAATAACGAACAAATAAAAATTGATGCATCTCAACCAATTGAGAATGTAGTAACTCCTGCTGATACATTAAGTACCTCAGATGTTTTACCTGCAAAACAACTTTTACGACCGTTAAACGAAGAAGGTGGACTTATTGTTAAAGAAGGGGATTCTTATTGGAAGATAGCTACAGATTTATTAATTGATAAAGGAGTTGAAAATCCGACTGATACACAGATTTGGAACGAAATGTCAAAGTTAATGAATGTGAATTTCAGATGTTTTGATGAAGAAGTTTATGGCGATGATGTTCCTATAAAACCGGGGGAATATATTTATATAAATGAAGTTCCAATTGATTATGATTAGCAAATAAATAAAAAGGGGCGAGATTTATCTCGCCCCTTTTTATTATAAAAAATTTACAACAAAATATATAGAATGTTGCACTCCATTAATCTGCTTTATGCAGATAATATTTTACATATATTTTATTAGCAAAGGATAAAAGTGCTGAACGCACAAGTTTTGAAAGAGGAGTTTTCTCTTTTTCGCTATTTGCAAGAGCGAAATCTCTATCGCCAAAAGTAACTTTTAAGGCGTTCGCAAGCTCTATGACAAAAAAATTGAACGCAATCTCCAAAGGATATTCTTCCATTTGTCTCTGTATCAAGGTTGCAACTTCGCCGATACTTAATACACTTTTTAAAACACCGATAACAAAAAGATATCGCATGTGTATTTTAGAATATTTCTTTTTATTCGGGGGTGGAATAACTTTAAATTTCACATAATTATTTACCATTGTTGGGGTAATTATTTTTTCATCTTCCGGAATTTGAAAAATAGCTAACGATTTATCGAGAATTGTGATAAGTTTATCCATATAAACTTCGTAATCATCAGGAAATTCTTCAAACATCGAAAACTGAAAGTCCGTAAATTTTTTATTATTGTTTTCCCTATCAAAATTTGTCATAGCTCCTTAATTATCTTATAAATAACAAAGCGTTGTCAATTGACTTAATCAAAAAATTTCTTTAAAATTGAACTATGTTTATACCATACGAAAAAATCGGAAGTATTTTATATAAAATATTGGGGAATGAGGAACTAAAGGAGTTTTTTTATAACAAAAAAATATCCCAAAATATGTCTTATATAAAAAATAATTACCCTAAAGTTATCAAAAAATTAAAAAACAAAAAAAACTTAAAAGTCGTTTTCTACATTTATGACGAAACAAAATGGAAATGCCAATCTTTATATGATTTATTTGAAAAAGAAAGTCGCTTTACGCCATTAGTCCTTGTAACAAGAAATGCAGCTAAAAATCCTGACAATTCCAGTTATCAAAGTGTTGATGATGTCAAAAGGTGTTACGACTTTTTCGAAAACAAAGGTATGAAAGTAGACCCGGCTTATGATATTG
>JAKSUP010000106.1 GCA_024408905.1 bacterium | reverse complement strand
TGTCATTACAATGATTGTAATTGTTGGGTTTCACCCAACCTACACTGCTATTCCCTCCCACCCCTCATTTACCCCACCCCTCATTTACCCCACCCCCCATTTACCCCCAAAAAAAGTCCCGAAATGGGACTGAAAGTTTGTAAGATGTAAGATAGTTAATATAAGAGATTTTATTATGTGTTCGTGGGATTTTTTGATTTTAGGTTTTGTTTGAACCCCCTTTCCCTTCGGGACTTCCCCCTTGGGGCAGACGGGTTTTTCTTAGTGCCTTAGTAACTTAGCGGCTTTACCTCTAAGCGATAAAATTGTTACCGAATCTGTTTGCACCTGAGAAAAATGATTCTTGCATAACTTGTTGCAAACTTCTTTTTCTTTTTCTTGTATTACCAACGTGGGTGTTTTCAATATCTTCAACTGATTTTTTGTATTGACCGGATACCAAAGCTGTCATATATCTTGATACAGCAGTAACTTCTTGAACTTCTTCAACAACTTCAATTTCTTTATCGTATTCATTAAAGAAATTTTGGATTGCTGTTAAATCTTCTGTGTTTAATTGATTTTCTACGAATAACATTTTATAAAGCTCCGTTGTATCTCTTATGTATATATAAAGTATTTATTGTTTAAAAAATTGCCTTTTTTAATGCGTATTGTTAAGTTTTGTAACATTGAATTTAATTTTTTATCAATTTCTTAAAAAAAGTTAATAGAAAGGAGGTTATTTTGTGCAAAAAACATCATTAATTTGCAACAAATTTTCAGGAATTAGCCGTACGGCTTCTGTTTATTCAGAAAATGCAATTACGGCTTATGACATGCAGAATGTCGAATTGTTTTCTACAGAATCTAATTCCGGTGTCGGAATTAGGACTATGAACGGGAACGAGGCAGTCTGTGACTCAATTCCTGAAGGCGAAAATATTGTAAATATTTTCGAAAGTGTACAAAAATCGGTAACTTACTTTTTTGTACATACAGAAAGTTCAGATGAGGGGAAAATCTATCTTTTTTCTAAAGCGACAAACGATTTGACCCTAAAAGTTTCAGGATTAACCGTAACCGGAAAATCATCAGCAACTGATGTTTCACAAGGTTGGTCGGACTTGTGGGTATTTTCAAATTCGGAAGAAATGTTGTCTATTGAAATTGGGCATTATGACAATGAAGGCGAACTTGATGAAGTTACTATGATGACTCCAAAGGATGCAGAAGACAGAGATGTGAAGGGTTTGGGGCTTGTTGTATTTGCAGGAAGGCTTTGGGTCTTTAGTAATCAAGTTCTTTGGTATTCCGTTCAGGAAGATATTTATGATTTTTCAACATCTGATGCTCAAATCAAAACATCAGCCGGCTTTATTGAATTTGTAAAAAATATTACGGCTATTTATCCATACTTAGGTTCATTAGCAGTATTCCATTCAAATTCTTCTTGCATGATAGCTCAAGACGACGAACTAAATTTTTATAAATCATACGATTCGCCCGGAGGTTGTGCTGGATATAATTCTCTCGTTTTCCATGGTACGCAACTATTTTTCTATGATCACACCAAAAAAGGTGTTTTTTCTTTCCAACAAGTTATAAACGGTGATAGAACTTTGGGGGAAAATATTGCACTCGATATTCAAGACGAGTTGTTTTCTATCCCGTCAAATTCGTTAGATAAAATTAAAACAATCTCTGTTGTAACATCCGATAAAAACGAGGTTTGGTTTTTATTACCGAGTGAGGGTGATTATTCTACCATAATGATTTATGATTATCTTCATTCGGCGTGGGTAAAAAGGAAGTCGCAAAAAATCAATTCTATTGCTGTTATTGGTGGAATATTATATTCAGGTGGTGAAAAAATTTATGAAGAATATATTTCATCAACATTTGACGAAGAATTTATTGATGCGTTTTACAAATGCAGTCCTTTAAATTTGGGGGTTGATAATTCTCAGAAAATTCTTGCGTATCCACCTAAAATCACTATGGATATGGAATATTCAAATGATTTTTATATTGAATACTGCAGGGATTATAATTCGCTTACGACAAAAATTAGGCATATTGTTTGCAAAACTCTAAAAAATTTTCTCTATTTTGACAAAGGATACTGGGATAATTCATACTTTCCATTTGCAAAAATAAACTTTATTAAAAAACTTCCAACTTCATTTTTTAGAACATTACAGATGAAATTTTTTACCGAAGAAGAAGGACAAAATTTTGCGATTTGTCGTATTGAATTCGGAAAAATTAAGGTTAAAGCATAATTAAAATTAAGAAAAGAAAGGAAAAATTATGGGTTCAAATTCATCCAATTCAAATACCAAAACAACTACTTACGGAACAACATCTACTACAAACCCTTTTGTTGTAAGTAAAACCAATAATAACGGGACAGTAACGTCATATCAAAAAGGAACTGCGTTTGATACAATTAATAATTTTGTAAATGACAATATGCCTATATTGTTGGAACAATATCTAAATCCGACATTGAATTCTGTTACTAATCAAAGTAAATTAAAATCATTTCAAGATAATTTAAGCAGCTCTACTGCAAAAAATTTAGAAAACGATATTATAAATCCTTTGTCCAAAAGAAATATGATAAGAAGTTCTCAGGCAACAGATTTGTATAGAAATTTACAAAATTCAAACAATAGTGCAATTGCAAGTTATGCAAACGAATTGTTGTCAGGTTCTCAAAGTAATACAGCAAGTATTTTGGCTACATTATTAAATGCTTATATGAACGGATATTCAGCTATTGCTGATAATCAAGCTCAATCATTGAATACAAGCAGAGGAAATGCATCTCAAACTTCGACATTCCAAAATAATAATGCAGACTATGCTCAATTGCTAAATTTGGCAGCTAATGCAGCTTTAAGAAGTGTAAATTTATAAGGAGAGAGTGATGCAAGACTATTTATACAGGTATTTGCCTGTCGGTTTAACTTGCGTTGCCATGGTTTTACAATTCAATTTGTTTGTAACTCCGGAAAAACTTGAAGTTAAGCACAGGGAAATTTTGAGTGATATTGCAACAACTTATGCAACAAAAGAACAGTATAACGATTTAAAAGAACAACTTAATATTGTTCAAGTTAAATTAGACAAAATCATGACATTATTAGCAAAAAAGGAGGCTGATTATGGCTTTAATTAATATTGAATATGGTGCTTTGGCCAGCTCCGAAACTATGAACAGAAATTTTTCATATTTAGATGATAAAATTTCTGAAAAGGCCGAAAGTGTATCTACAAGGATATCTTCAATTTCATCTCAGATTGCGACTATAAATTCGCGTATTGATGATATTTCTGACGATTTACAAGATACCGTAACTGATATCAGTTCTGTTATAAACCAAGTAAAAACGGATACAACTACCGGTATCAATGCAATTACGATGCTTCCGAATTGGGCAGGTTTAATAAGTATTTCTAAACCTAACCAGTATGTAGTGCCGGCAAATGGGTATTTATTATTGTTACCTGTTCCAAATAACAGAGGGAATTTGCAGATAAATAGCGTTACTATACTGCTGAAAGAAGTTACACACGAAAACGACAATGCATCTTTGATGTATTTTATTCCTCTGAAAAAGCGTGACAAAGTAACGTGTGGTTTTAACATTTATAATGCTTATTTCCTACCGATAAGTGAAAGGAGTTTTTACTAATGATTAAATATGCAAAAATAACTGATGCCTCAAAAGGCGTTTGTGATGTTGGTTTAGGTACAAATCTGGAATTTTATAAATCGATTGGAATGACCGAACTCGATGTTGAACAAGGTTATGACGGTGTTTGGTATCTAAAGGAATATCTTGAGACAGAAGGTTATAAAAATAAGCTTGCACAATTCAAGCAAAATGATTTTAAGTCAAAATTTTTTGAAACATCTTTAGGCTGGATTAAAAGAAAAGTTAATATGAAAGATGGTGCAACCAAAGATTTTCTGTGTGATATTTTGCCACAAATAAAAATGGCAGTTGAATTGGGTGAAAATGTTCAACTTATAACGTACAAAACTCCTGATTTTACAAAAGATTGTACAGAAGAATATTTGAAATCAATACAAGAAAGAAAAAGTGCAGATTTAAACTTTATAAAAGAATGTTTGCTGCAAACGTCAGCAGACTTTTATGGATAAAAGAAAGGAATAAAATATGAGTTTAATTATAGATAATGAAGGTACTGTTTCAATGTATCAAGGCGACTATGGTGAGCTTGTTTTTAGTGGTTTAAGTCCCGAAAAAAGTTATGTGGTATGTTTTGCAATTCAAGACAAAAACAGAAATCTTATCGGCCAGGAATTACAAGTTTCAGTCAGTAATTCAGATACGGTAACTTTTGTCTTAACACCTGATTATACTGATTTATTAACAGTGCCTAAGCAAAAACCTTTTGAGATTTATTATTATGGTGTAAAAGCTTGTGAAACAGATAGTTTGGTAGAAAATACATTGTTTATAGCTAATAGTACATACGGTGATTTGAACAGAATTATTGTCTATCCACGCAAAGTAAAGGGGGTTGAAGAAGATGACGCAGCATAATGAAAATTCTTTAATCCCAGTAAGTGAAGGTGTTACTACAGGAAATTTGCAAATCATTCCGAATAATTCTTCTCAGATTATTTCTGCAACAAATAACAGGGCGCAGTATTTTGCAGAACAAGCAAAAAAATACAAAGAAGATGCCTGCAATTATATGCTTACTGCAAAAGAATATGCAGAAAGTAATGCTGATATTAGTCAAAATGATTTGGATGAATTGTCAGACAATATTATAAATATAATTAATGGCAAAGAAAGTTTGCTTGCACAAGATATAGACAATATTGAAGGTGTTATTCAAAATATAACTCCGGAAGCATTGGTTGGCAAAAGTGGACTTTATTTGACTACAGATGGGGAAAGTCTGTCTTGGGGTAATGTAGTTGAGTATTCTGAATATAGTCAAGCAATAGGTGATTTGGGAAGTACTAAAGTCGATAAATCCGGTGATACAATGACAGGAACATTAAATATTGATGGTGGTGCTTTAAATATTGACATATCTGATAATTTTATAAACTGTACGTCAACAAATATAACGGATAGTACCACAACTCCATCTGCAAATACATATTGTGGCATACAATTCAACGATAATAACGGAGTACGTTTTGGAAACGTAGAAGGCAGCTGGAAAACAGAAGGCTATTCTTCTATGGGACTGGTTGCCAATAGAGATGTGAGTGGTGCAACTAAATATGCAAAATTTGAGTGCTGGGTTGATTCAAACGGTAAAGCTAATTATTCTCCTGCTCAACTTATAACTGTTTATAGTTCTGGTACTAGTGGTTATATGATATGGAGTAACGGGTATTGTATTCAGTGGGGTGTTGGTGGTTCATATCAGAGCGATAACAGATACTGTACCGTAACATTAGCAAAAAAATTTGCCAATACCAACTACAATGTTACTCTTACTGCTTTTAAAAAAGGTATGGACAATGGTATTTGCTCATACTTGTATAGTAAATCTG
>JAKSUP010000105.1 GCA_024408905.1 bacterium | reverse complement strand
AAGGTACAGCGTCCACCAAAACAAGAAGTAGTGTATGAAAAAATACTTTCTCAAGAGCGTCTTTCCGGCAAAGAGAAGGATACTCCTATGTTCAGATTACTACACGCATTCTGGTCACAAATAAAAGCTGATAAACTGCAAGCCTGCAAAATTTTTAAAATGCTAGATAAAGTAGTTGTAACAATTGTAGAATCCGGTAGTGTGTCACATAGAGACTTATACTATGAATTAAATAAAAATAATTATGATATTAATCAGTTGTTGCTAATTAAAGATTATATGCAAGAAATCTGTTGCATTAATTATTGGGATGATTTTAAGGCTGTTTTCAATGGTAATATTGATGATATTAATAACTTTTTTAAGAATTTTTTTGTTACAAAATTTTCATTCAAAGAGTTTTCGCCAAAACGCCTTTATGAAATTTATGTAAATTATGTAGTAACTATGTCAAGGTATAATTCAGCAGAAGAAATATTCAAAAAACTTATTAATTCTGCAAAATTATATTATGATATATTGAATGTAAATTTTAAAAATGAAGTTATTAAAAATGAGCTTATAAAAATAAAATTGAATAATGGTGAAGATACTTATGCATATTTGTTAAATATAAGCCAAGATTTTTATGATAATGCAATAACAGAAGCAACTTTCATTGAAATATTGCAAACGGTTAATGAGTATTTGGAAAAGAGAAAAAATTCACCAACAGATGTTCCATTTAATGATTTAATTAATTATTTAAATGTTTTTATAACATGTAAATAATTGTAAAATTTAGGTTTTTGGAAAATATATTAAAATTAGTAACTAATAATTTGTTATAATTTAACTATGCAAATAACGGAGGTCATTATGCGTAGTATTATTGAAAAGGATTTAATATTAAAATTTAACAAATTATACAATGAAATATTTGTTTTAGAAAGTATATTGCGTGTAACAAAGAGCGTTTGTTTAAACAATGATATAAATGCCACTTGTATAATGGATCAAAAATCTCTAAGTTATGAAAGAAATGACTACATAAATCTGTTGTCAGTTGCATTATCAAAAGTAGAAAAAATTAAGCAAATCAATGATAATTTTTGCGAATATATGGAAATATTACAATAATACTCCGACAATAGCAGCTGAAAGATAACAGCTTAATGTACCACAAATCAATGCTCTAACGCTTAATCTTGCGATATTTTTTCTTTGGTTTGGTGCAAGTTCACCGATACCACCAATGAGAATTGCTATTGAACCGAAATTACCAAATGAACATAATGCAAAACTTGCTATCATAAAGCTTTTGTCAGCTAATGTTGATGCTATATTAGATAATTGAACATAGGCAACCATTTCATTAATAACTAATTTGGTTCCCATTAATGTGCCAACCGTAGATGCATCGTGTAGTGGAACACCCAAAATAACAGCAAATATTGCAAATATTTTGCCGAGTATATAACCCATAGAAAGATTTGGTAAAAATCCAAAATGTGCAAATCCCGGAATCGTATTGTACAAAAATCCACCGGTTAGTCTTAGTGTCCAATCTATAAATGCAACTAAAGCGACAAGTGCTAAAATCATTGCTGTTACATTTATTGCAACTTTCATACCATCTGATGCACCATTAGAAATTGCTTCAAAAACATTTATAAATGTTCTTCTCTTAGAAATTTTAATATTATCGCGCGTTTCAGGTTCGCCCGTTTCCGGATAAACTATTTTTGCTAAAATTAATGCCCCAGGAACTGCCATTACAGAAGATGCAAGTATGTAGTGTGCCGGAATCCCCATCCCTATATAGATTGGCATTATTGCACCTGAAAGGCAAGCTAATGACCCTGACATTGATGCCAAAAGTTCTGAACGTGTAAGTTTTTCTAAATATGGTTTAATCATAATTTGAGCAACGATTTGACCGACAAAAGCACTTGCAACATTTGATAAAGCTTCTGCACCGGATACGTGCATCAATTTATTCATTGCCTTACCTAAAACAGCCACTACTCTCTGCATTATTCCATAATAATAAAGTATATTTACTAAAACCATCATAAAAATCATTGAACAAATGAGCTGTAATGCAAAAATGCTTGTCTGATCGCTAAATACTTCTGCCAGTTTTGTATTATTAAGAAGTGGCCCAAAAACAAATCCACCTCCTTCATAAGCAAAATCAATAATTTTGTTTATGAATTCGCCGATTATCATAAATAATTTCTGACCGATAGGAACTTTAAAAATAAATATTGCAAGTGATATTTGTAGGGCAAAGCCTATGCCGACAGTCTTATAATTAATTGCTTTACGATTATTAGATAATGCATAGCATATTAAAAATATTACTGCAATCCCGATAAGTCCTATAAATCTGTCCATTATTTCTCCTAAATAGCCTCTATGTAATCGTTGATTTCGTCGTCAGAATTCATTTCTGTCGCGCAAATTAGAATTCTTTTGTCATCAAGTTTTATTCCACCCAAGATATTTTTAGCTTTTAATTTATCCAAAAATTCATCTGCATTTGGGGTTTCAATAACAAATTCGTTGTAGAAGTTTTTGTTAATTGTCTTGTAACCTTTGTTTGCAAGTTTTTCTGATAAATCGTGAGCTAATTTTGTTGATATTAAGCCTGTTTCTCTAAATCCTTTTTCCCCCACCAAACTCAAATAAAGTGTCGCAGAAAGAGCAATCAATGATTGATTTGAACAAATATTACTTGTAGCTTTTTCTCTCTTAATGTGTTGTTCTCTTGTTTGAATAGTAAGAGTATAAGCAGTTTTACCGTCAGCATCAACGGTTTGCCCAACTAATCTGCCCGGCATTTGACGCATAAAGCTTTCTTTACAAGCCATATATCCTGCGTGTGGGCCTCCAAATTCCATTGGGATACCGAGTGGTTGGATATCACCAACAACAATATCAGCGTCATAAGGTGGTTTTAAAACTGATAAAGCACTCAAGTTTGATACAACAATAAGTGTTGTGTCAGGTTTATTTATATTTATTATTTCACCATAATAATCAGGATTTTGGATTAAAACACAACAATATTCAGAGCAGTCTGTCGGAATATCATCAAACCATTTGATTTCAATATCTTGAGCCCAACAGTATGTTTTTACAACTTCTTTATATTCCGGATTAAGTTTATTTGATACAAGAGCGACATTTTTCTTGCCTCTTGCAATTCTATGTGCCATCAAAACTGCCTCTGCACATGCAGAACCACCATCGTACATTGAAGCATTAGCAATATCCATGCCGGTCAGTTTCGAAATCATTGTTTGATATTCATAAATGATTTGCAAAGTGCCTTGTGATATCTCAGGTTGGTAAGGAGTGTATGCTGTTAAAAATTCAAATCTTTCTGCTATATAACTAATAGTTGCAGGTATAAATTTATTGTATACTCCTCCACCAATAAATGATGCTAACCCTGTTCCGTTTTTACGTGAAATTGCTTTGAGTTCTTTTTGTGTGCAAAGCTCGCTCAAAGGTTCGCCCATATTAAAATCTTTAAAGATAATCGGGACTTGTTTGTATAAGTCCTCAATTGTGTTACAAGAAACAGATTTAAGCATTTCGTTTCTTGTTTCATCTGTGTGTGCTATAAAATTTTTCATTATTCAATTTCTTCTTTATAATCTGAGTAATCTAACAAATCTGCAAATTCAACTTGATCTGCATTGGATTCAACCTTGATAAGCCACTTATCAGCGTGAGCTTCGTCATTAAGCAACTCAGGTGAATTAACGATTTCTTCGTTGATTTCAACAACTTTGCCTGATATTGGCATATAAATTTCTGAAGCAGCCTTTACAGATTCAACTGTTGCAAAAACTTCGTTTTTAGTAAATTCTGCGTTAACTTCTGGCAATTCAATAAACACGATATCACCAAGTTGTTCTATAGCATAATCAGTAATCCCAATTTCGTATTTATCTCCTTGTTCAAGGACATATTCATGTGTCTTTGTGCATAATGCGCTTTCATTCATCTTAACTATTCTCCTTTATATTATTTATTTCTTTTATCTACAAATGGTTTTTTAACAATTTCGGCATTGTACAATTTTTCCCTGATTGATACTTGAATTGTAGAGCCTACAGTTAAATTGTCAAGATTTTTTATGTATGCAAGTGCAATGTTATCACCTCTGGTTGGAGATGGTGAGCCACTCGTTACAACCCCAATTTTTTCGTTGTTATAAAACACTTCATAACCATGTCTTGCGATACCTCTGTCAATCATCTTTAAGCCAATTAGTTTCTTTTTTACACCGTTTTTAATTTGGTTCATAATGACTGATTTCCCGTTATAATCATCAATTTTGTCAGCAGGTACTGACCATTTTAAACCTGCTTCAATCGGAGTTGTATTTTCGTCCAAATCATTACCATACAAGTGAAGAGCAGCTTCTAATCTGAGTGTGTCTCTTGCTCCTAAACCGATTGGTTTAAGTCCGTATGCGGTACCTGTTTCAAGAAGTTTATCCCAAACTTTTACGGCATATTCATTTTTCATAATAAGCTCAACGCCGTCTTCCCCTGTGTAGCCTGTTCTTGATATCCATAATTCAATTCCGAAAATAGAACCTTTTTCTATTGAGAAAAATCTGGGTAATGAACTTATACCTTGAGCTTGTACATATTCGCAAGCTTTTGGACCTTGAATGGCTATCATTGAATAATTATGTGATTCGTCAATGATTTCGACGTTATAGCCAAATTTGTTACGTGATAACCAATTAATATCCTCGTCAATTCTTGATGCATTTGCTACGATTAGATACTTGTTATCTTCAAGCTTATAAATAATTAAATCGTCAATAAGACCACCATTGTAGTTTGGCAACTGACAGTAAACAGCTTTTGTATCAACAAGTTTTGATATATCTTGTGGCACAACTTTGTTGAGAAATTTTAAAGCATCGGGGCCTTTTACTATAATTTCTCCCATATGCGAAACATCAAATATTCCGACCGAGTTACGAACTGTATGGTGTTCTTCAAAAATAGTGGTGTACTGTACAGGCATATGCCAGCCTGCAAAATCAACCATTTTTGCGCCTAATTCAACGTGTCTGTCGTGAATAAATGTTTGTTTTGTCATATCTCCCCCTTATACCCTGTAATTATTGTCTTAATTAAATGGCTTAATGTCAAGTTATTAAGTATATTTAAGTAAGATTAATTGTAACAATCTCTTAACAATTGCAACATGCTGAAATGCAGACTATTATTGTATTACGTAGGGAAAGTGTAACGATTTGTAACAATATTGTTCGTTTAGTGTTAATAAATCGAGAAAATGTGGCATAGAGAATATATAAGTGTTAAGATTTAAACCATAAGGATATGAAATTTTGACGTCACAAAGAAGAGCGAGTTTTAATAAACTCACTTTTACCCTTATGCCTGCTATGGATAGCTGTGCAAAAGCGGTAATACATTACCCTGCGTTCATGTCCTTTATGTCTGACGTAATGTCAGCACTTATTTTAGAGTTAGAACGGCGAATTTATATCCTTACGTGCTGTTCTAATGCAATTG
>JAKSUP010000104.1 GCA_024408905.1 bacterium | reverse complement strand
ACTTTAATAGCTTTGATTCATTAACAAAAGGCAAAAAAGCATACGGTTTAAAAGAAGGTATCTTCATCAATGACAAACATATATCCGATTTAAAAGAGCTGGCAGATGCGCTAGGTAAAACAGATATTACCAAATTCAATTATTAAAACCGAACTTGAGTAATATAACTTTACAATTAGGCAATTTTTAAATCCAAAAATACTTTATAGATATATAGGGGAAAATATCTATGAGGTTTTAATATGGGATTAGAATCAATTAAAGTTATAGGAAATACTCTGAAACACGTTTTAAAAGACGGAAAAGTTATTTTTAGCGAAAGCAGAGTAAATTACAGTGGTGCAAAAGAAACTCTTACTGTCTTTTATGATCCTGTTCAAAGGAAAATAGTTGATGGGTCATTGAAAGTTATCAAAAGAAATCCGAAAAACGGAGCTTTAAAAACTTTGCGACAAGATATTTTTACACTTGAAGGATACGAAACAGTATCCCAACCGAATTACAGAGTTCCTGCATCAATTGCAAAAGGTAGAGTGCGCAATATTGCTGAATGTCCGGGGAATGAATATTATCCTTTAGTCAATTGTCAATTTTTTAGAGAAAATCCGGATTTATTCCAAGCAGTTAATGATGCAAGATTAGATAAACGCTATATAGAATCTATGAACGAAATACGCAAATCATATAGCGAACTGGCGCAAGCAAAATTGAAGCGTCCTTAAATTTTGAATTGAAATTATTTAACTTTAACTTTCGGAATAACTGACATACCCGGAATCAATTTGTATTCATTAGAATCAATTTCTTCCGTAAATGTTATTTTGACAGGAATTCTTTGAACGATTTTTACGAAAGAGCCGACAGCGTTTTCAGGTGGAAACAAACTTGATTTAGCACCTGATGCCCTTTGTATTGAGTCGACTTCACCTTTAAAAACTTTATTTGGATATGCGTCAACCTTAATATCTACAGGCATACCTTTTTTCATTTTCCCAATTTGAGTTTCTTTATAATTTGCAACTACCCAAACATCGTTAGGAACAACAACAAACAAAGGTGAACCCGGTTGTACCATCATTCCGACTTCAACTCGTTTGTTAGAAACCGTGCCGTCAATAGGAGCAATAATCTCTGTATATTCTAAAGCTAACTCAGCTTGCTTTTTCTGAGCTTTAAGCATATTCAAATCTGCATCAGCAACTTTTGTACTGTTGCTTGGATTAGTTGAAAAAATAGATTGTTCTGCTTTTATTTGCTTTGCTTGGACTTCTTCCAGATGTATTTTTGCTTTATCAAGCGTTTGTTTTGAAACTGCCCCAACTTTATAAAGATTGGTATATCTATCCACATCTTTTTGTGCAAGTTCAATTTCTGCATTTACAGCGTCAAGACTTGCATGAGCATTCTCTTGATTAAGAATAGCTTTTTCATACGCTGCGTTTGCTTGGTCTAATTTAACTCTGTAATCCACTTTATCTATAATTGCGACAACATCACCGGCTTTAACTTGTTGGTTATCTTCTACAAGTACTTTTACGATTTGCCCTGAAACCTTTGGAGATACTGAAACTGTTGTTGTTTCAATATACGCATCATCTGTTGACTGATATTTACTGAAATGGTAAACTGCAAAAGCAATAACCACAGCAGCAACAACAGCAATTATAATGATAAGTTTTTTACTTATTTTCTTTTTGTTTTCTTCTTGTTTAATTTCCTTTTCGTCACTCATTTTTTTATCCTTTATATCTGAATATCTACTGATTCACTTAATACTTGTCTAAATTTCTTTAATAATTCGCTAACCTGACCTATATCGGTTCCGATAACTTTTTCTTGAATTAAGGCCAAATGTGGCCTTACATTTTTTGATACTTCTTCTGCTTTTTTTATTCCGTCTTCAGTTAATTCTGTTAACTTTACAGGACGATTATTTTTTATTGAAAGAATTCGCTTTACCAAACCTTTTTTTTCAAGGTTATCAATAATTTTACCTGTATTAGCTCTGTCTTTAAGAATTATCTTCGCCAAATCTCTCTGACAAATCCCCGGATTACACAGTAATGTATCAAGCACGGCAAATTCTTCAACACTCACATCGGTTTCAAATTTTTCAAACACTTGTGTACCAAGCATTTTGCAATACTTAGCAGTAAGATCAATTTCATAAAAAATTGAACCAATAAAACTTCCCTTAATGTCTGAATGTTTTTGCATTAAAAATTCCTGCTTTTAAACCCACTTTTTAAAGTATGTTGCTCGTGCAACATGTTGCATTTGCAACATATTTATGGTATCATTTTGATAACAAAAAATCAAGTACTTGGAGAAAATGAGATGAGAAGATTAATTACGCTTGCGTTATTGAGTTCGCTTGCTGTTTCTTATACATTGCCTGTTATGGCTATACAAGATGCAGTTCCTAAGGAGTCTGCACAACAAGCTCAAACCGTTAAAATTAAAAAAGAAAAGAAAAAAGAAACCAAGGTTACACCAAGCCAAAATAAATATGAATATATCAATATGGAATGGTGGAAATCATTTAATGACCCGATTTTAGAAGGTTATATTATCAGAGCATTAGAGAATAACAAAGATTTAAAAATAGCATCTTTGTCTGTTGATGAATTTTATCAAAGTGTTTTGGCACAAAGAGCAAATGAAATGCCTTCAGTTTATACAGGCTTTTTACCTGCTTACGCTAAAACAGGAAGAAATACTAATTTTACATTTGCTCTACCTTTGATAATGAGTTATGAAATAGATTTGTGGGGCAAAAACCACAACAAAACGACTGCTGTTAGAAAAATGTATGAAACGACAATTTTAGACGAACAATCTGCTTATATATCAGTTGCCGCTGCAGTCGGTTCAGCTTATATTAACATAGTTAAACTTGATTCTATGATTGATATGCAAGAAAATATCGTAAATTTAAGAAAAGATATTTTTGAAATTATGGATATAAGTAACAAAGAAGGGATTGTATCAACATCAGACCTTGTAAAGGCAAATCAATCGTACATGTTAGGTGTCACAGAATTGACTGACCTGAAAAAAGCAAGAACAAAACTCCTCCACGCATTAGCAGTTTTGGTTGGCGACAGTCCTAATAATATCGAAGAATATTCAAGAATCAGTTACAAAGATTTAACTTATTCAGGCGATTTACCTGTAACCGTATCTTCAGACGTTATTATGAACAGACCTGATTATTTAAAAGCTGAAAAAATGTTAGAAAAGGCCGGCTTGGACGTTCGTATAGCAAGAAAAGAAATGTGTCCGTCTATTACTCTTGGTGGTGGTGCTTTCTTTAATAATAAGGAAATCGGAAGCTTATTTAACACTTCAAGTATGCTTTGGGGTGTTGGTGGAGGACTTATACAACCTGCATTTATGGGTGGGAAATTAAGAGCAAATTTAAAAGCTAAAAAGATAGCTTATGAAAAAGCTGTTAAAAATTATGAGAAAGTTAATTTGACATCTATGCAAGAAGTTAATGACACTTTGGTTTCAGTTAATATGGATAGAGAAAAATTATCTAAACAGCAAGAAGTCCAAAGGCTTGAAATGAGAGATTTTACACTAACTCAAGAAAAATACAAAGAAGGTATTATTTCACAACTGGATTTAAAACAAAAACAAGAAAATTTGCTTAATGTTAATCGAATGGTCAGTGCTTCAAATTTTGATTGCATGATAGATTATATCAGCTACTATAAAGCAATTGCAGCTGCAAAAAATGTTATGTAATTGCACATAACAAACACCTGTAATATAATTTATTTATGGTAACTAAAGCAATTACAGCGACAACGGTTGGAATAAATGCGTATAAAATAGAGGTGGAAGTTGATGTTACAAATTCACTTCCTGCCGTGTGTATTGTCGGTTTACCCGATAGCGCCGTTAATGAGGCAAAAGAAAGAGTTCATTCTGCAATAAAGAATTCAGGCTACACGTTTCCGACAGGAAAAGTTATTGTAAACCTTGCACCTGCTGATATCAGAAAAGAAGGTACAAATTTTGACCTTCCGATTGCTGTTGGAATTTTAAAAGAACAAGGAATTGAAATCCCTGATAAAGAAGACATTGCATTTATCGGAGAACTTTCTCGTGATGGTTCCTTAAGACGAGTAAACGGTGTTCTGCCACTTGTTGCAGGGTTAAAAGAACATGGAGTAAATACAGTTTTTGTTCCGATAGAAAACGCAAAAGAAGCAGCGCTTGTTCAGGATATAAAAGTATTTGGGGCAAAAGACCTGCGGGAAGTTGTTGAACATTTTTCAGAGTTACCGTTGACTCAAACAATTGTTGATATTAATAAATACTTGGAAGACAATGCAGAAACAGATTACAGTTATGACTTTAAAGACGTAAAGGGTCAGCAAAAAGCCAAACGTGCTATGGAAATAGCTGCAGCAGGCGGGCATAATTTACTAATGACAGGGACTCCGGGGTCAGGAAAAACCATGATGGCAAAATGTATGGCTTCAATTCTGCCACCTTTAGAACTCTCTGAAGCGTTAGAACTCACCAAAATATACAGTATTTCAGGATTATTAAGTAATGACGAACCACTAATGACAAAACGTCCTTATCGTTCCGTTCATCATACGGCATCTCAAAACGGAATAATAGGTGGTGGAACAAACCCAAAACCCGGAGAAATAACTCTTGCACACAGAGGAGTATTGTTTCTGGATGAAATGGTAGAATTTCCAAGACCTGTTTTGGAAGTTCTGCGTCAACCGATTGAAGACGGCGAAGTTGTTATTTCACGGTCCAAATTGTCTATAAAATATCCTTGCAGGTTTATGCTTGTAGGGGCTATGAATCCTTGTCCTTGTGGCTTTTTAGGTGACAGAGAAAAACAATGTACTTGTACCGATATTCAAGTACAGCGTTATCGTTCAAGGCTTTCAGGCCCATTATTAGACAGAATTGATTTAGTTATAAATGTTCCAAGATTGACAACAGAAGAACTTATTAATACAAAAAGTGATGCTGAGCCTTCAAAACAAATCAGAGAACGAGTTGTCAGAGCAAGGAAACTACAAGCTAAACGATACGAAAAAGACGGTATTTTAACTAATTCGGAACTATCGGCAGAATTAATCAAAAAATATTGCAAACTTGACGATAATGCTCAAAACATTATGAAAATGGCTGCACAAAAATATCAGCTTTCAGGCAGAAAATACAATCGTGTTTTAAAAATTGCAAGAACAATTGCTGATTTATCAAATTCCGAAAATATAACTTCTGAACACCTTACCCAAGCCCTGCAGTACAGAAGTGATAATTAAATATCCACTTCAACCTCAAATTTCCTATTCCAGGGGTAAGTATAGTCAACATTTTCAATACTACAATCAAATACTTTTGAAAGCTTTGTTTCATAAGGCTTCATCAAATCTCTTATATCGCAAGGTTTTTCAATTTGCCCTCGAATATTTGCCTGATATGCCCAATCGTCAAGAAACCTGATTGTTTCCAGTTTCTTAAAAGCAATATCATTATATCATTCAGCACTCCACTCAACTTTTACTCCTGCACACAAAC
>JAKSUP010000103.1 GCA_024408905.1 bacterium | reverse complement strand
GTCAGTTGATGAAAGAGAAAACTGATATCGTCGAAATAGTTGATTTTTAAGGGCTTTGTATTTACTTTTTCCTCAAAATATGATAGTTTCTTATTATCTATAATCATAAGGAAATGTTATGTTTGAAAAAAATATGGAAGTTTTGCACAATGATGCTTTGAAACGTCGTTTAGCAAAAATGTCTTTGGCAAAAGTAAAAGCTAATATATCTTATTGTGTTACTCCGTCAAATGACTATGTTTTATTGAAGGATGATGTTCCGCCGGATGATTTGATCAGGACTGAAATGAGAAGTAATGACATAATTATTGCTTTTGGTATGGGCTTAGGATATTTACTGGATGAAACTTTCAACAGATATCCTTCCAGAATATATATTTATGAACCTGATATAGAATTATTGCATTTTGTTTTAAATAATGTTGATATATCCGAACATTTGGCAAGTGGCAGGGTGTTTATCACAAATGATATGGATGAATTGCTTTCCAAATTGTCATCTACATTTGTAACTAAAGATAAAGTTGAAATTGTTTATCTTAATAACTATGCAATTATTAAAAACAAAGAATTACTTTTACTTACGCAAAAAGTATATGATATATGCAAGAGCAAAATGGTCGATATAAATACAATTACAAAATTTTCTCGCCAATGGATGATAAATACGTTATCCAACATAGCAGAAATAAATAATAAATCGATGTATCGATTATCTGATTTAGAGGGCAAATTTTCCGGTCAGACTGCTATTATTGCAGGTGCAGGCCCTTCTCTAAAGGATAATATAGAAAGTATTAAGGCAAACAGAAACAAGTTTGTTTTATTTGCAGTAAACAAAGTAGTCGGATATTTGTTGGATAATGATGTTGTTCCTGATTTTGTTGTATGTTTAGATGCTTTGAATATGGAACGTACTGTCGGCAATTATTCATCACGTTTAGTTAATACAAATTGTATCGCTGATATTAGGACAGATTGCTATTTGTCAAAAATAGGATTTAAGAAAACATTTTTCAATTTTTCTGAAACAGATTTCTTTATTAAAAAATTGATGAACTTTGATTCTAATATCAAACTTTATAATATAGGTGGCACGGCATCATCTTTTGCACTTGTTTCTGCCGTAAAGATGGGATTTTCAAAAATTATCTTGGCAGGTATAGATTTAGCGTTTAAAAATAATGAAATATATGCTTATGATGATAAAATGAACAGAATTTCTTCTGAGGAAATTCTTGTTGACGGTGTAAAAAAACATATTGTTCAAGTTAAATCAGTCACAGGTGGAATGGTAAGCACTAGAGAAGATTACGAAGCATTTATTACTCATTTTGCAACAATTATAAAAGAATTAAATCATCAAGGAATTTATAATATTTCGTCTTTTGGCGCAAATATTGAAGGTGCTAAGAACAAATCTTTGGATGAAATTCAATTAATACCAAATATTAATTTATTTGATGTTGAAAATGCAGATCCGTTCAAACTACAGTTAAAAGAATTTATACAAGATGAATTCGCAAATATAAATAACATAATTTCAGTTTTGGCAAAAGGAGTATTCTCTCCTGAACTTGTTGCAACGATTGTTAAATCTGTGTTTGTATATCAATACATGCAGTCAGAAATTTTAACAGTATTACAAAAGAATTTTGAACAAGAATTGGCTGACGAATTTATTAATAATACAAAGGTTGCTATAAAAACTGTAGTTGATTTGTTGCAAAAAAATAAACTTATTTAGTGAATAATATATGTTGGATTTGCACCCAAAACTTTGTCTTTTAGGCGTTTAAAACCTTTGCCGTATATGTATTTCATTTGTTCAACGAGATTTTCTTCGACATCAATTAAATACATATCATGTACGATAAATTCTTTAATGATAAAGACAATCCCATTGTTTTTTGTCCAGATAATATTTTTATCGTTAATATCCTCTTTTATAGAAGATACTTTACCAATAATTCCTTCGGAATCATCAGCCGTAAGTATAATCATTCTCCCTCCAAGTGACATTTCAATATCCCTTGCAAAGGCATGTTGAAAAACTTGACCAAAACGTGGTGTGAAATTATCGTATCCGACAATTCGGATTTCTACATTTCTGTTATATGCATCAAGAAGATCCTGTTCATATATTTTAAAATCCTGCGACCAAATTTCAATATATATTTCGCGTTTAGCGTTTTGTATAACTTCTTTTATTTTATTTTCAATTTTTTCTTTGCCGTTAATAGTTATAACAGGTTCAATATAGTCATATTTAACTTCCGGCAAATGTTTTTCCAAATAATTGATTGTTGAGTTTACTTTCTTTTGGTATCCGTTCAATAATTGTTTAGGTTTGATTGGTGTATAAACTATTGGTTTAGTGCCGGATGTTGCTACAATACCTTTGTTTTCAAGGACTTTTAAGGTGTCATAAGTTCTTGCTTGTGGAATTTCTGCAAATTTAGAAACTTCATATCCTGAAGCAGGGTATTTTTTTAATAAGGCTATATATACTTTTGCCTCATAAGTATTAAATCCGAGTTCTTTAAGTTTTTCTACCAAATCTGCCATAGTTGAATTTTAGCAAAATTTCTTTGTGCATGCAAATTTAGTAGAGTTTGTGGAAAAATTGAAATTTTTCCTGCAAACTCTGGGGAACGGTTTCAAAGCAAGCTGTGTGCTATCCCGCACACGACTTGCTTTTCACACACCTTAGGTCGGATGAGGAAAAAGTTCAAAAAATTGTCATTTTTGACTTTTTCCACATCCTCGGTATATTACGAAATGTAAAAATAGCTTTTTGTTTTACGCAAAAAAAATATTTACGCTTTTTAAAAAACAATATACAGTTAAAAGGATACATATATGAAAATTCAAAAAGTGCAATCTATTGATGTTATGTCATCAAAAAAAGGATTAAATTCTATTAGACACAGGGACCAACAAGTTACAACAACGAGAAACGATGTTGAATACAGCAATCAACCGAAAGAAAACGTAAGTTTTAGAGGAAATGTATTTTTTACCAAAATAATTAGACCAAAGAACCTATCCAAAGATGCTGCAGCTAAAATGAATGAATTAGAGGGTAATGCATCATATTATGGGCAAAAATTTATTAATGAAGCTCGAGAAATAGCTGCTAAATATGGCTTATCTGAAATTACCCAACCTGTAATGTTATTAGTAGCTCTTTTAAATTTGAAATCATATTTTGATGATTTGAATTCCGGTAAGTTAAGTCATGATGACGATACAACATTTTCAACTCCGTCAAGTTTAAGGATGGATTTGGTTGATGATGTGATAAAAAATTCGTCTAAGAGAAATAAAATATATCCAATAATTGATAAAGAGATAGATATTTTAACAAATCAACTTGACGAGGGGAAAATTATAAATTCAAGAAAAACAAACTCTAAAATCCCATTTTCTAAAGATTTTTTAAATGATATCTATGTAAGTTATGAGTCATTGGACCCTGAACTCACAGATAAAATGCTTTTTGACTCAATTTTGTTTGAAGAAGCATATACTCCATCAAATGATGAAATTAGAAGAAGCATTACAGAGCCTTTCCAAATGAAATTAAAAGATGCAATTTTGCTGGATGACCGTTCTGTTAGTGAAAGAACACATTTGTCATTTTATGATGATAAAGCTCTTAATATATGGAAAAATTTAGCTGTAAATACAAATATGGCAATCTTACACGATAATGAAACAACACCGGATTATTTGGTTAACAGTATTTTGTATATATTTGAAAATAGCAAAGACGGATTTGGCAAACTTAATAAAGATAATACAATTATTGTAAATTTCAATGATAATGGCGAACTTGATGATAACTATTTAGGCAAAAAGTTTAAAGAATTTGCAAAAAATCCTGATAAAAATTATGTTGTTATTCTCGACATTATGGATAAAGATATAAAAGCGCTGGATATTGATGAAACAAATATAGATACTTTCTTGGAAGCTCCAAAAAATGTTAAATTTGTAATGGTTGCAGATAAAGATAAATATTATGCAAGTTATGATGGTGCAGAATTAAAAGGGTTTTTTGATGGTTTTGGAGAAATAACAATTCCTTTGATGAATATGCAGCAGGCACAAAAGGCATTTCAAGAACAGCCACTTTTAATGTCAAAAGTAAAAAAACAATTATCACCACAAGCAATTGATAAGTGTGTTGAGGTTGCAAATCAATTAAAAGGTACATACCCCGGTAAGGCTCAAAAAGTAATGGAGTTGGTTTCTGCATACTATGTAGATAAAGATGTTATTGATGTTAGTGATGTAGAAAGTTATGTCAGAGAAGCAAAAGATTTATTTAAGCCTGTAGATAAAGATGCAGCAGCAGTTAAAATTGTATTGGATACAGGTATTAAAATCAAAGACATGGTGGGTTCTCCTTCAACCAGAAAAGAAGTTGAATCAATTGTTTCAAGTATTCAAGATAAATCTATAGGGACAAAAGGTTATATAATCTACTCTCAAGACGGTTCTGTAGGTGCTGGTAGAAAATATACGGCAAAAGCGATAGCAGGCGAAACAAAATCTCCATATATTGAAGTCAATGCCGGCGATTTCGGAACAGAAAAAGTAGATTTATTTAGTGCCTTGTTTGGTGGTGAAGCATCCCTAAGCCCTGAAGCATCTATGAAAAAATTACTTAGTATGATTAAGGCTCATGCAGAATCTAATCCGACCAAATCAGCTGTTGTGTCGATAGAAGATTTTGAATATTTTTCTTTTGGAGAAAATGTTACAGAATATCATAAAAAAGCTATGTTACAACTAATTAGAGAAATGGATAAAGCTCAAGAACAAGGTTTGAATATTATTGTAATCGGTTCAATGAGCAATCCGAAATACATTGATTCTGCTACATCAAAATCATTCAAGTTTATTGATAAAATTGAGGTAGAATCTCCCGGGTATGACTCAAATGCTCGTGCTGAAATTATTGACTATTATTTAGATAAGAAAAATATAAAATTAAATGGTAGTGAGTCAGAACAAATAAAAACAAAAGAGCATATTAATCGTTTAACGGAAAATGCTTCTTATATAGAAATACTAACCTTGTTGGATAAAGCAAAACACGTAGCAAAAGAACGCAAGCACGCAGAAATAACAAGAACTGATTTTACGGAAGCATATTTGCAGTTGGAATATGGTAGACCAAGAAGCGCTCAAGACCCTCAATATGCAAAAGATATTGTTACATCTCATGAATGTGGTCATGCCTTAAATGGAATAATCTTTGAGGAATTGGTAAGAAAAAATAATAAACCATCACACTTAGGACCAAAGATAAACTTTATTACACTCGATCCTAGGGGTTGGTTTGGTGGCTGTGTATTCACAACTGAGCAAGACAATCCGGAGTGGTCTTTTGAAAATATATTCTCCAATATAGTTTGTGATTTTGGTGGTAATTCTTGTGAAAAAATATTGTATAACCAAGATGGCAGTTGGGGTATAACAGCTGATATGGAAATGGCTACTCATATGGCTACATTGGCAACTTCAATTATGATTAAACAAGAAAAACATAAGATAACTAGAAAA
>JAKSUP010000102.1 GCA_024408905.1 bacterium | reverse complement strand
TGCGATAATTTGTGCCATAACAACATTTGCAAATAAGCAAGGTATAAAATCACCACAATCTACACTTAAATAGTAATCCGGTTTAACTCTTTCATCACTCTTACCAATTAAAACAATTGTAGGATTGTAATCTTTTTTAATTAAATTGATGTTGTTAACAGCACGTTCTGAAATTTTTTCTGCTGAAAAGTAAATAAACATTCCCTTGTTATTCAATACAGCAACATGACCATGCATAAACTCACCCAAAATTGCTGCTGTAATATTTTTGTAAGAAGTTTCTTTAATTTTCAATGTTGCTTCTTTAGCAATTGCATAAGACGAACCTTCAGCTGTAACCATAATAATATTTGCTTTAACAAAATGTTTTACAAACTTTTTGATATCATCACGTTTAGCAATTGCTTTTTCTATTGCAGAAGGCAGTTCTTTTAAAGATTCTTTATAACCTTTAATAGTTTCATCATTACCATCAGCAAGTTTTAATGCAATTAAAACAGAGCATAACATTTGTGAAGTCAATGATTTTGTTGCTGCTATACCAAGTTCTTCACCTGCCATACAAGCAACTTTATAATCACATTCTTTCCATATTGTTGAATCTTCAACATTTGTTATACACAAAGTCGGAAGATTTGTTTCTTTTTTTACTCTTTCAAGACACTTAACAGTATCAGAAGTTTCTCCTGATTGAGTTATAAATATATATAAAGTGTTTTCTTCGTGTGGAATAACACTTTTTATTAAAAATTCGCTTGAGTAAATTGCTCTTGTTTCAATTTTGGCTAATCTTTCAATCAAATCGACAGTAAGTCTTGCACAGTGATATGAAGAACCACTGGCAACAACAATTACTCTTTTAACAACCGGTGGTAAATCAATGTTTACTTCACCATTATCAAAATTAATGTATTTGTCTAACATAGATGGAATAACTTGAGTTTGTGCAACAATTTCAGCTTCCATATTAGTTTTTTTATTTTTCCCGAACATATAAATACTCCCTCTAAATAGTTAATTACTAAAAAATTTTACATCTAAATTTTAACACATCATAACAAATGTCAAGAGTTTTTTTAGTATGTATATTTACAGAAATTTTATATTTAATACGACTATAAATGGATGAATTTCCCTCACAAAAAAAAACATAAAAAAATAAGGCTTTTGAATAAATCAAAAGCCTTACTGTAAATATTAAAATTCTAATATTAATATCTGTAATGAGCAAATGCTTTGTTAGCTTCTGCCATCTTGTGAGTATCTTCACGTTTCTTACAAGCTGAACCTGAACCGTTTGAAGCATCAATCAATTCGTTTGTTAATTTTTCAACGAATGATTTTCCGTTTCTGTTCTTTGCAGCTGAAATCAACCATGATGAAGCTAGTGCAAAACCTCTGTCAGGTTTAACATCGATAGGAACTTGGTAAGTTGAACCACCGATACGTCTGGCTTTAACTTCCAATAATGGAGTTGCATTTGTAATAGCTTTTTGGAAAATTTCCAAGCCTTTTTCATTTGTTCTTTCTTCAATTTTTGTAATTGTTGAGTAGAAAATTCTTTCAGCCAAAGACTTTTTACCACGTCTCATAACTCTGTTGATGAATTTAGAAACGTCTACGCTGTTATAAATAGGGTCAGCTGAAGGAATTCTTCTTTCAGGTTTAGATCTTCTAGACATTATTTCTTACCTCCTTTATCCCTTTTAGCACCATATTTAGAACGGCTTTGTGTTCTGTTAGCAACACCTGCTGTATCTAAAGTACCACGTACAATGTGATATCTTACACCTGGAAGGTCTTTAACCCTGCCACCTCTTATTAGAACAACACTGTGTTCTTGAAGGTTGTGACCGATACCCGGAATATAAGAAGTTACTTCAAATCCGTTTGTAAGTCTGACTCTGGCAACTTTTCTTAATGCTGAGTTTGGTTTTTTAGGGGTTGTTGTGTAAACCCTTGTACATACTCCACGTCTTTGTGGACAATCCATCAAAGCCGGAGATTTTGTTTTGTCTGTTAGTTTTTTACGTTCTGAACGTACTAACTGGTTAATTGTAGGCATTTTTTTCTCCTTTTTACTTTCTAATACTTTCGGTAAAATCGTTGTTATTCCTGGAACCCTTACTTATTCCGGCAACGCTATACCGTTACTTGCCGTCAAATCCAGCACGAAAATTTCGACTAAGTTACCTAAATACTAGAACGAACATGCTTTTATGTCAAACGATTTCACAATGGAAGGTTTTTATTGTACAATCAAACTAGAGTATTTTTTTGAGAATGTAGTACATGAGATTTAATTTAATCAAACCAAAAAATATAAAATACGTTAAAATATCTTGCATAGATTATGAAAATGAAAAATATGAGTTAAAGACATCGATAAAAGAAATGACAGATGCTTTAATTTTGTTGCGTTATAGGTGTAACAAACAGTTGAAATCATACGCCCCACAATATACACTTGCGAAATTTGTAACTGACGAAGCAATGTATGTTGCACAAACAGAAATCCAAAAAATTGGTATTTTCAAAAAAACTTATGTTGATATACAAATTTTAAAACCTAAGGAAGTCCAAAGACGACAGCTAAGAGAATATTATAGAGTCGCTTTAACGAAGGCTGTCGCAATAACCTGTACAAAAAAAGAGGGCGAACAAGAAGTATTTTTAGCAAAAACGGTCGATTTGTCAGCCGGTGGAGTAAAAGTTTCTTGGCTCAAATCATTACAAGATGGTAAGAGAATAGAAAAGACAGACTTCAGAAAATTCAATGAAATTTCTATAAGCTTGTATCTTGATTCAGAAATTCCAATCGTTTTTGATGCAACTTTTGTAAGATTTCAACCGGATGACGAAGGGGTATCAAATTTTGCTTTTGAATTCAAAAACCCTAATCTGAGATACGTAAATCAAGTCGCCAAGTATGTTGATGATTTAAGGGCTTCACAGAGAGATGAGTCAATAAATTAAGAAAGTTTACATCTTTCTTTCCCCTAAAATCTTTTTTTGTAGTACAATAGAGCTTGAAGAGGAAAAGGTTTTGAAACAATCACGTTTAACAATAGCAATATTCATAGCATTAGCCCTTGGAATTCTTGTCGGGTGGCTTTTCCCTGATTTTGCAAAAAACTTGCATGTTTTAGCCGAAATCTTTTTGAGAATGGTCAAGATGATTATTGCACCGTTATTGTTTTCAACTCTTGTAGTCGGTATTGCTGGACATGGTGACATCAAAAGTGTCGGCAGATTAGGACTTAAAACAATCGTTTATTTCGAAATTGTTACAACACTTGCACTTGTTATAGGCCTTGGCTTTGCAAATTTATTTCAACCAGGTGAGGGTATGGCTGCATTATCAGCCCAGAATATAGGTCTAAACGAAGTTTCAACTATGGTTTCATCTGTGCATCATACATCTTTTGGGCAAATGATGACTGATCTTTTCCCAACCAGCGTTATTCAATCTATGGCAGAAGGAAACCTGTTACAAATTGTTGTATTCTCTCTGTTCTTTGCACTCGCAATATGTGCTGTCAGAGAAAAAGCACAGCCGGTTATAGACGTACTTAATTCCGTTACAACGATTATGTTTAAGTTTACGGAATATGTTATGTTCTTTGCACCAATTGGTATTTTTGGTGCAATTGCTTATACGGTTGGTTCTAACGGAATAGAAATTCTTAAAAACTACGCAAAAATAATTTGTTCATTATATACGGCTTTGGCAGTTTTTGTAATACTTGTATTGTTCATTGTGTGTAAAATTGTTAAAATATCCTTTAGAGGATTAATTAAGGCAATTCAAGAACCTGCTCTATTAACATTTACGACTGCGAGTTCAGAAGCAGCACTGCCAAAAGCTATGACTATTATGGAAAATTTTGGTGTTCCAAAATCTATTGTAGGTTTTGTAATGCCAACAGGATATACATTCAATCTTGACGGTTCAACCTTGTATCTTGCAATGGCAGTTATATTCTCTACACAATTGGTTGGCATTCATCTGACAATTGAACAACAGCTTGTTATTATGTTTGCTTTGATGCTCACAAGTAAAGGTGTTGCAGGAGTGCCGAGAGCTTCATTAATTGTTCTTGCTGGTACATTAACAAGCTTTAATGTACCGATTTTGGGTGTTGCAATCCTTTTAGGTATTGATCAAATTCTTGATATGGGAAGAACCACAGTAAACTTAATCGGCAACTGCGTCGCAACAGTTTTTATTGCGAGATGGGAAAACGAATTTGATTATGAAAAAATGTCAAATTTTTTAAAAAATAAAACATAAAAGAGGTAAAATAAATGGAATACAAAGACACGTTAAACTTACCACAAACAACTCTTGAGATGAGAGCAAATGCTATAAAAAAAGAACCTGAAACTCAAAAATTTTGGGAAGACATTAATGTCTATCAAAAGAACTTGGCACAACGAAATAAAGCCAATTCATTCGTACTTCATGATGGCCCTCCGTATTTGAGTTCAGAAAAAATTCACGTTGGAACAGCTTTAAACAAAATTTTGAAAGATATTTTAATTCGTTATAAATCTATGCGAGGATATTATGCTCCTTATGTTCCGGGATATGACGGTCACGGTTTGCCTATCGAAAATAAAGTTGTAAAAAATGTTGAAGGTGGCAGAAGTGCTTTGACCCCTGCTCAATTAAGACAATTATGCAGAGAATTTGCTCATAAAAACTTAAAAGGACAAGAATCAGAATTTAAACGCCTTGGTGTATGGGGAGATTGGGAACATCCTTACTTAACTATTAACCCTGAATTTGAAGCTGAACAAGTCAGAGTATTCGGAGAAATGTACAAAAAAGGTTACGTTGAAAAAGGTATGAAACCTGTTTATTGGTGTGCATCTTGCGAAACAGCTTTGGCAGAAGCAGAAGTTGAATACGCAGATATCGATACAACTTCAATCTATGTTCGCTTCAAATTTGATAATGACTCAACAGAAAAAATAAATAAAATTGTTGATTTAAAAGGTAAAAATGTTTATGCAGTTATTTGGACAACAACAACTTGGACAATTCCTTCTAACATGGCAATAAGCATGCACCCTAAATTTGAATACACTTTCTTTGACCACGAAGGCGATATATATGTTATAGCTCAAGGTTTATTGGCTAATTTCTTATCAGATGTAGCTTGGGAAGAAAAAGATATCAATGTAATCGGCTCTTGTATTGGTCAAGATTTAGAACTTTTGAAAACGGATCATCCATTATATAACAGAAAATCACCAATCATTTTAGGTGAACACGTTACATTGGAAGCAGGTACCGGTTCTGTTCATACCGCACCGGGACATGGTCTTGAGGACTACGAAGTCGGCTGCAAATATGGTATTGAAGTATTTTCACCGCTTGATAGCAAAGGTGTTTGGACTGATATTGTCGGCGATAAAGATTTAGAAGGTTTGCCATACTATAAAGGCGAAGCAATTATTTTGAATAAATTAGAAGCGGTAAAAGCTTTACTTGCAAAAACTCCGATTAATCACTCTTATCCTCATTGCTGGAGATGTAAGCACCCTGTAATATACAGAGCCACTCCTCAATGGT
>JAKSUP010000101.1 GCA_024408905.1 bacterium | reverse complement strand
CCCCCCCGTTGTTCTCAAAAGCTTGTGGGGAGCGAGTTGTAGCTATATTGCGTGTAATTTTGTCCTTCTTATCTAGCAACGGCACATTTCCTTATGCTTATTTTAACACCTTACATGTTCTCTATGCCACATTTCCTCAATTTATTAACACTAAACGGACAATATTGTTACAAATATTTACACTTTCCCTGTGTAATACAATCATAGTCAGCATTTTGCTTTTTTCAATTATTAAAAGATTGTTACAATTACACAAAGTTTTTATAATATTTACAAAAACCTCAATTTAGACTACTATTTTGTTATGCTCAAAACCATATACAGATTAAAAAAACGCAGCGCATTTGCTGCCACTTACAGAACCGGAAAAACAGTTCACAAAAATGGTATTACAGTTTTTTGTGGGAAAAATAAAACCGAAGATTTTGTTACTAAAATCGGGTTTGTCGTAAGTAAAAAAATCCACAAGCGCGCTGTTAAAAGAAACAGAATAAAACGCCTTATGAGAGAAGCTTGCAGGCTTTATATTAAAAACAATGACTTTAATCCAAAACCTATGTCTTTAATATTTGTTGCATCTTCAAAATTATTGGACAAAAATTTTGACGAAATAAATTCTGCAGTTTTAAAACTTATGGAGATAATTAACAATGATTGAAGGACTTTTAGTACCTCCAATGAGGGATTTGGATTTTTTAACACCCTCAGCTCCATATCCTTTAACCCAATCCGGACTTGATGTCGGACAAAGTGCCATCTACAGGTATTCAATTCCAACCGACGAACAACCGACTTTAACAATTGTTGACTATATCCCCGATTACAACGGAAATTTCATAAAACCGGGGCATTACGAATTGGCTCTTTCCAATGACAAAGAATTTTTATACTTAATCGAATCAAAAGATTTAATCGCCGTAATTCCTGTTTTTAAACTTGCAGAAAACCAATCCGAACTTAAAAAATATCGTGATAATTTAACAAAATCAGAGAAAAAAGAGCTTAAAAAAGAAGAACGAGCAAAAAAACGCAAGGCTAAAATACAAAAAGTTATTGATGCAAAATATGCAAAAACAGGAGCAACCGAACCTAAAAAAGAATATCTGCACATGGAAGCCTCAATTGACTATATAAAAGAAGGTGGATACTACTTAATAAGGTATGAAAAAGGGTTCATTAGGGCATGGGGAGCTATAAAAGCCGTTAATTAAGGGACTGAGTCAATAGGTTTACTTATCTTCATATTTGTATACAAATATCTAAAAATATGGTATGATTTAACTATAGTATTAGATAGTAAATTTTTGAGGATATATGCGATAATCAGACTCTTAATATAAATTAATTGTTGCTCGGTAGGCTATATGTGCCGAGATGTCGTGTATATATAAAAAAATAGAAAGAGAAAAGGTGCTTGATGAATAGTACAGTATTCACCTTGGCAATAGTTGTTGCAGTTGTTCTGACAGCTATAATTGTCATTCAAAAAATTAAATACAAAAACCTCGTACAACAAACAAATCAAAGTATGAAAGATTTACAAGAAAAAGAATCTATTCTGCAAAAAGAGGCTATGATTAAAGCAAAAGAAGCTTTACACAATGAGAGAGAACAATTAAACGAAGATGAAAGAGAACGCAGACGCGAATTTGCTGCTATTGAAAACAAACTAAATAAACGAGAAGATTTGATTGAAACAAAGCTTCAAGAAGTTACAGATAAAGAAGTTGAACTCGATAAAATGAAAGATAAAATCATCGAGAAAGAAGATTTGCTTGATGAAATTATCCAAAAAAATACGGCAGAACTTGAAAGAATTGCAGGTATGACTGCTGAAGAAGCTAAAAATATGCTCCTTGAACAATTAAAAAGCGATTTGGCTCAAGAACAAATGCAATTAATAAGGGAAAATGAAGCAAAAATTAAAGAAAATGCTTTAGAAAAATCAAAAGAAATTCTTTCTACAACTATGCAACGCTGCATGATGGACCAAGTTGTTGAATCAACCGTTTCAGTTGTTTCATTACCAAACGATGAAATGAAAGGTCGTATTATTGGTCGTGAAGGTCGTAACATCAGGACATTGGAAACTCTAACCGGTGTAGATTTAATTATTGATGATACTCCTGAAGCTGTTGTACTTTCAGCTTTCGATCCTGTCAGACGTGAAATTGCAAAAATTGCATTAGAAAAACTTATCCAAGACGGCAGAATTCACCCTGTAAGAATTGAAGAAACTGTTGAAAAGTCAAGAGAAGAAGTAGAACAAAAAATTCTAAAAGAAGGTGAAAATGCAGCCGTTGATATGGGAATTGTTGGGTTAAACAAAGAACTTATAAAAAATCTCGGACGTCTGTATTACAGAACAAGTTATGGTCAAAATGTTCTTAAACACTCACTCGAAGTTGGTCATATCGCAGGAATGTTAGCTGCAGAACTTGGCGCAAATGTTTATACTGCAAAAAGAGCCGGATTATTGCACGACATAGGTAAAGCTGTTGACCAAACTCAAGAAGGTACTCATATTCAGCTTGGTGTAGAACTTGCATCAAGATACGGAGAAAAGCCTGAAATTATTCACGCAATCGAAGCTCACCACGACGACGTTACAGCTAACACCATAGAAGCAGTTTTGGTAAAATTGGCCGATGCAATATCAGCAGGTCGTCCGGGAGCAAGACGTGATACTTTAGAAATTTACATCAAACGTCTTCAAAAGATTGAAGAAATTGTTAACAGCTATGAAGGAATTAAGCAATCCTTCGCTGTTCAAGCAGGTAGAGAAGTTCGCGTAATCGTTCAAGCTGAACAGTTTGATGATTTAGCATCACAAAAACTTGCAAGAGATATTGCAAAGAAAATCGAAGACGAGCTTGATTATCCAGGACAAATAAAAGTTACCGTTGTTAGAGAATTCAGAGCAACAGAAATTGCAAAATAAAACTTAAATAAAGTAACAATAACGGGGGAAATAAAATTCCCCCATTTGTGATAAAAATGACAAATGATACATTAAAAATTTTATTTTTTGGAGATATAACCGGCAGGCAAGGACGCTTGGTGGTAAAATCGTTTTTGGAAGAACATAAAAACGAATATGATTTTGTTATCGCAAACATAGAAAATGCATCACACGGCTTTGGATTAACAAAGAAAAATTATGAGGATTTAAACAATTCCGGAGTGGATTGTTTTACATCAGGAAACCATATTTGGGATAAGAAAGACATTAATGAGTACATTAACGAAGTTACAAACCTCGTTCGTCCAATAAATTATCCTACAGGCACTGACGGAAGTGGAGTTGCTAATTTCGAGGTTAAAGGTCAAAAAATTGCTGTCATAAACGCATTGGGCAGAGTTTTTATGCCACCTATTGACTCTCCTTGGCAAATTGTCGTTCAAGAAATAGAAAAACAAAAAGAAAATGGCGTTCAACACATTTTTATAGATTTTCATGCAGAAGCAACAGCAGAAAAAATTTGTTTTTCAAAATATTTAGCAAAGGAATTTAATACTGAAGAAAACTCTTTAGTAAAAGCTTTCTTTGGCACACATACTCACGTTCAGACAGCTGATGAACAAATCTGTAACGGTATGGCTTATATCACAGATGCAGGATTTTGTGGTGCAGCAGACAGTGTAATTGGAATGGAATTTTCAACTTCACTAAAACGACTGTCAACAAGCCTTCCTGAAAGATATGAAATTGCGCAAAGCAACAAAGCGCAGCTTAACGGTGTTGAAGTTCTTATTGATAGAACGCGTGCAACACATATTAAAAGAATTAATTTATTTGTAGATAATAATGAAACAGAAAAGGAGGTCAACCTTGAATCTGACGGTTGATAAAGGAGGTGCTGAATGAAGGGCGATTACCATATTCACACCAACTATTCTGACGGAGTTTTTTCTCCCGAAAAAATTGTAGATTTAGCTCTTGATGCAGGTCTGCAAGCGATAGCACTCACTGACCATGACAATGTGCTTTCATATAATGTCGCAAAAGAATATTTAAAAACTAAAGAAGTTGATTTAAAACTTATACAAGGAATCGAAGTAAATACTTTGTATAAAGATTACGAAGTCCACATTTTGGGATACTTTCCTGATGTAGAAAAAAGCGATTTCAAAAATCTTTTAGCTACTCAGCAACAAGCCCGTACAAAGCAAACAAAAGAAATTCTAAGTCTTTTAGCTAAAAAAGAAGGCATTAGAATTGCTTATGAAGACGTGAAAAATATGGTTGCTGAAGGTGGCAGTATCGGACGTCCTCACATTGCAAAAGCCATAACAAATGCAGGTGGCACAAGCAATGTTATGGAAGCTTACAGCAAATACATTCATAGAGCATCACCTGTTTACGTAGAACGTAAAACGGTTTCACCTTTTGATGCCGTTGAAGTAATATATGATTCCGGTGGAATTCCTGTTATTGCGCATCCTTATGACATTGATATAGCAGAAAAATTGATAAAAGATTTAATGAACTGTGGTCTAAGGGGAATTGAAGCATATCACAGGAAACACTCCCCTGCTATTGTAGAATACTTCTCATCTATGGCAGAGTCTTTGGGCTTAATCGTAACAGGTGGTTCAGATTTTCATGCTCCAAACATTATGAACGGACAAATTATTTTGGGCAAGAATTTCATACCTGAATGGATTTACGATAATATGATTCAAGAAAAGAAACGTCTTGATATGGCGTAAGAAAGGACTTTATGAAAAAAGGGTTTACTTTAGTTGAAGTTACAATTCTTCTCGTTATATTTTTAATTGTTGCATTTTTAGTAGCACCACTTTCTATGGACGACACAATGCAAGCTAAAAATACTTCAAAATGGAGAAGCGTACAACCTGATTTCGAAAACATTTTTCATTATATTAATACACAGAAAACCTCTGATGAAAATTTTGAAGAGGTGTTCTTGTCTGTATTGTCAAATGAATATAAAGACAGCGTTGACAAGTATAAAATATCTTTTTTAAATGGAAAACGGCAAAATGAAGAATATCAATTTGATAATTATAAGTTGACTCAAGGAAATGCCATTTTAGCTGTTAAAATGACTAAAGGAAACAGCAATGATGACTTAAAAGGAATACTAATGTATGATGTTAATGGCACTCTGGGTCCTAACACTTGGGGAAAAGATGTTTTTGGAATGAAAATTTATGAGAACAGGTTTGAACCATTTGGAAAAAATGAAGCCATAAAAACTCAAAAACAAGATTGTTCTAGAAATGGGACCGGGCTATTTTGCTCTAACTACTACTTAATCGGAGGTAACTTTGAATAATATAAAACGAATTTGCGTATTTGCATCAGCATCAAACGATTTGGATAATTTGTATTATGAAGCAGCTGCGAAAATGGGAGAGGTTATTGCAAAAAACGGATACGACTTAGTTTATGGTGGCAGTCACAGAGGTTCAATGTATGCCGCAGCTAAAGCAGCTAAAGACAACGGCAGCAAAGTTTATGCTGTAATGCCTGAAATATTTGCAAATAGGGAAGGTTTTGCAAACCCCGAAGATTGCAAAGAATTTATTATCACAAAAGGAATGAGAGAACGCAAGGCAAAATTAGATGAAATTTCTGATGCAGTAATCGCCGTTGCCGGAGGATTTGGGACGCTAGAAG
>JAKSUP010000100.1 GCA_024408905.1 bacterium | reverse complement strand
CTATAATACCCTCTTTTTTTTATTGCACTCTCATACTTTTGAATGAAATTAAACTTATGTTGGTTAAGAAATTCCTAAAAATGCCGATATATGTAGTATGGAAAACCGAATGGTTTTTCATACCTCCTCCCCAAGTCTGGTAGCCGTTCTCACAAGAAACGGCTTTTTTTTATGCAATATTGCTACTATACTCTTTATAATATTGCATTACTTTTTTTACGTGATTCGGTGTTTCTCCGTTATCAGGAATGCTGTTTTTTACGTTTCTTGGCCCTGCCTTATATGCAGCAATTGCAAGTTCGATATTTCCGTGATATCTATCCATCATTTCTCTGAGATATTTTGTTCCTCCGGCAATATTTTTTTCAGGGTCTTTTCGTTTGGCAGTATTTTGTTCAATGGTGTCTTTTTCATCAGCAACACCTACCCCAACTGCTGTATCCGGCATTAATTGCATTAGACCAATGGCTCCTTTAGGGGATCTTATATTCGGGTCAAAGCTTGACTCTTGAGTTATTAAGGCTTTGACTAAATTAGGGTCTAAATCATATTTGTTTGCATATTTGACAATTAAATCATCATATTTTGTTTTCGGACCACCTATTTTTGTTCTGTTTGCCTTTTGAACAACAATGTTGTCTTTTGGATTTGTTTGTCCTGTTTGCGCTACTTTTTTGCCGGACTCTTTTTTTACGCCTGTCTCGTTTATGGTTTTATCAATATTATCTTTTCCCTCAGATTTTACAGAGGATTTATTTGAACTAAAACTATACGTATCCATTGGCATAAAATATGCTTGATTATTTGTTTGCCAAATAGAACTATTATTCCAATAGGGTTCATTATAAGCTTGATATTGTGGCATTGTATATGCAGGTGGTGTTAATGTCGGCACCGGTGGCATTAATTGTGGCCTTGAAAACATACCCAAAGAACCTATGTTAAAGCCCAGATTAAAACCGAGCCAACCTCCAAACGGATTTGAGCAACAACAAGGTGCTGACCAAATTGGCATAGACCAACAAGGCATAGTAAAAGCCGGCGAAAACCCAAAGAAGTTTCTGCAAAGTCCGTCAATCATTCCTATGTGAAATCCTGCTGAAAAATAGCTCATAATTGTCCTGTATGTTTATACTCTAAACATGTAAAGTATTTCTACACTCCAAAATTGCCTTTTCTGTAAAGTTATGTAACACTATAAAACTTTAATATTAGCTAACCAACCGATTTACTAACAATAAGATTAGTTTTCTGTTATAATAAAAGGGCATTTAGATAATAAGGGAGAATTATGAATAAAAATCAGTCAATTGGAATGTATATAATTTTAGGTGTAATGGTGCTTGCATTTGTATCAATGCTGTTTTCAGGGCCTACATCTACAACAGAAGAAGTTTCATATACAAATTTTTTACAAAAAGTTGAGAAAAAGGAAATTAAGAGTGTAGAAATCGGAAAAGATTCTCTTATAGCTATTCCTGTAAAACAACCTGAAGCAAAGAAAACAGAAGTCAATCCTTTGTATGGAGAAGTTAAACCTGCAAAATTACAATACAGAGTTTCTTTTCCTGAAAATTCCGATATAGTTAAACAATTAGAAAAAAATAATGTTGAGATAAATGTTAAGAAATCAGGCGATGGCTCAATGCTCGGTTGGGGGTCTTCTTTGATTTCAATTCTTTTGGTTTTGGGTTTCTTTATCCTTATCATCCGTTCAATTCAGGCAGGTGGTGCTCAAGCAATGTCTTTTGGAAAATCCAGAGCAAAAATGCTTATGGATAATAAAGTTAAAACAACATTTGCCGATGTTGCCGGAATTGACGAAGAAAAGAAAGAACTCGAAGAAATTGTCGATTTCTTAAAACATAGTGATAAATATGTGAAATTGGGAGCAAAAATTCCTAAAGGAGTTTTGTTAGTTGGTTCCCCAGGTACCGGTAAAACATTGATGGCAAAAGCAGTTGCAGGAGAAGCCGGTGTTCCTTTCTTCTCAATTTCAGGCTCTGATTTTGTTGAAATGTTTGTCGGTGTTGGTGCCTCTCGTGTAAGAGATTTGTTCGAGCAAGCCAAAAAACATCAACCTTGTATTGTTTTTATAGATGAAATTGACGCTGTTGGTCGTCAGCGTGGCGCAGGTTTAGGTGGTGGGCATGATGAAAGAGAACAAACACTTAACCAGTTGCTTGTTGAGATGGATGGTTTTGATGAAAATACAAATATTATAATTCTTGCAGCGACGAACAGACCTGACATTTTGGATAATGCACTTTTAAGACCGGGCAGATTTGACAGGCAAATTGTTATTAATAAGCCTGACGTTTTAGGCAGAGAACAGATTTTAAATGTTCATGCTAAAAATAAACCCCTTGCACAAGAAGTTGATCTTAAAACTCTTGCAAAACGTACTCCAGGATTTACGGGTGCAGATTTGCAAAACTTATTAAATGAGGCAGCTTTACTTGCAGCACGCCATGACAAATCAGAAATCGATATGCCTGATTTAGAAGAAGCTATTGATAAAGTTATGGCAGGTCCTGAAAAGAAAAGCAGAATTATTTCTGATGAAGAAAAAGAAAATACGGCATACCATGAAGTTGGTCATGCACTTTTGGCTAAGTTGCTTAAAAATTGCGATCCGTTGCATAAGGTTTCAATTATTCCAAGAGGTATGGCACTTGGGATTACACTTACTTTACCTGAAAAAGACCATTTGACAATGAGAAAAAATCAGTTGTTAGATCAAATAACAATGATTTTGGGTGGTCGTGTTGCAGAAGAAATTATATACGGCAAAGATTGTATTACAACAGGTGCGTCAAACGATTTGGAAAAAGTTACAGCGCTTGCGAAACGTATGGTAACAGCTTACGGTATGAGCGATAAAATGGGTAATATGGCATACGGAAAAGAACAAGAGCACGTATTTATGGGCAGAAATTTCGGTAATACAAGAGATTTTTCTGAAGAAATTGCTGCTGAGATTGACAGAGAAATTAAGCTTATTGTTGATGAGCGTTATGAATACGCGAAAAGATTACTTAATGAAAATAAAGATATGTTAGAATTCATCGCAAAAAATCTTCTTGAAAAAGAAACTCTTGATGAAAAAGAATTTGAAGATTTGATGAATGAAGTTAAATCAAGAAGAACATTTGAAAACTGGGAGGGTTAATAATGGATAGAGATGAATTGATTTTTAGGGAATATAAACTATATGCAGAACAAAAAGACAGATTTATCGACAGAAACTTTACGACAAACAGATTTTATATGGTTGCTTTTGTAGTAATAATTTTTGCGATGATTTATACTTCAAGCGTTGTTTTTATGGATAAAGTTTCTGCACCTCTGTTATTCTCACTTATTGGTATTGGAGTTTGTACTCTCTGGTGGATGAATGTTGATACTTATAATACATTAATTAAAATTAAATTTGGAAATGTCTTAGAAACAATAGAAGAAAAACTTCCTATAAAACCTTTTCAAGAGGAATATAAAAGTATTGAAGAAATTAAAAAGAAAAGAGTATTTTTGTTTTCTGATATTCAAAAAATAGTTGCTGTTTTTGGAGCATTATTCTTTTTTGCAGTATTTGTAAGCGAAATTACTCCTATTATCGTAGATATATATAATAAAATAATCGGCTTAAAAGGTGGAATATAAGGGTATAAAATGAGGGATAATTCAAGCAGTGTTGTAATAAATTGGAACTATGTTACTTTTTCATTAATATTTGCTGCAGCTATTACTTTGATGATTATATATGCACCAAATGTTAAAGAATTTGATTATAATTTATTGAAATCCATTCAAGCTTTATTAGCACCAATACCTGCGACGTATGTCAATTTTATTACAAATTTCGGATTTGCTAATCATCTTTTGTGGCCCAAAATTACCGTGACTGCTGTTTTATTATCTCATGCTAGGTATTTCAAGGCATTTCTGTTTTTATTTATAATGGAAGCTGCAGGCTTGACTCTTAATTTTATGCAAAATGCTATAGGCAGAGAACGTCCTACGCTTGGTTTCTCCGGATATGGTTTCCCGTCAGGTCATGCAATGATGTCTATGTGTCTTTTAGGTATTGTTATTTACCTTATATTGCGATATGTCGGTAACCAATTTTGGAAATATTTTCTATCAGTAGTATTTGGTTTGTATATATTATTCGTGGCACTTTCAAGACTATATTTAGGCGCACATTATCCGTTGGATGTTGTTGCAGGGTTATTTATCGGTTTTATATTTGTAAATCTATATATAATTATCTGCAAAGCAATGAATATGTAAGAATAAGAACGCAACAAAATATATATTTTGTTCCCTTTGTGTTATAATTTTTCCCGATAGAGTAGATAGAGGGACAAATGAGAATGGAAAAATTTTACACTACAACTGCAATTGATTATGTAAATGGCGCGCCACACATAGGTCATGCTTACGAAAAAATACTTACAGACGTACTTTTCAGACATTTTTCACAAAGATGCGATAATGCGTATTTTTTGACAGGTACAGATGAGCACGGTATAAAAATACAAAAAACATCTGCTCAGCAAAACATGTCACCTAAAGAATTGTGTGATATGAATTCTCAAAAATTCCAAGACGCTTGGAAAGCACTGGACATTGATTATTCACAATTTATTAGAACAACAGACCCTCAACACGAAAAAGTTGTTCAAAAGATTTTTAAAAAACTTGTTGATAAAGGTGATATTTATAAACATTCATATACAGGACTTTATTGTTCAGGCTGCGAAGCATTTTTATCCGAAAAAGATTTAACAGAAGACGGACTTTGTCCTGACCACTTGAAAAAACCCGAAGTTGTATCTGAAGAAAACTATTTCTTTAAACTTACAAAATACAAAGATGCAATTGCAAAACATATTAAAACACATCCTGATTTTATAGTACCGGCTTTCAGAGCGAATGAAGTTTTAAATCAGTTAGAAAATATTGAAGATATTTCGGTTTCTCGTGCCAAAACTAACGTATCTTGGGGCGTTCCTGTAATTGGGGATGAAGATCAAGTTATTTATGTATGGATAGATGCACTTTCAAACTACATAACAGCAATCGGTTACGATCCTGACGGAAGTTCAGAGCAATTCAACAAGTTGTGGCCTGCAACAGTTCAGGTTATCGGGAAAGATATTCTAAAATTCCATAGTATCTACTGGATTGCAATACTTATGGCGCTAGATTTGCCTTTGCCTGAACACATTTTGGCACATGGTTGGATAACAATTGACCAAACAAAAATGTCAAAATCTTTGGGAAACGTAATTTCTCCAACAAGCGTTTTAGAAGCATTTAATTTGGAATGTCCTGATCCATTGAGGTATTATATGGCATCAGCAGCCCCTTGTGGAAAAGACGGAAACTATTCAGACGAAGATTTCAAAGAAAAAGTAAACGCCCATTTGGCAAATTCTATGGGAAATCTTTTGAATAGAACTCTTTCAATGTTGGTTAAATATTTTGAAGGTGATATAAAACCCGAATTTAAAGTTAAATCCGAGCTTTTTGATGTTGCAAAAGACATAATTAAAGATGTAAAACATCATTTTGATTACTTTGAAATACAAGAAGCAGCACAAAAAATCATTGAACTTGTTGATATTACAAACAAATATGTAACAGATAATGCACCATGGACTCTTGCAAAAGAAGAACAAATGG
>JAKSUP010000010.1 GCA_024408905.1 bacterium | reverse complement strand
GTATATTTAGGGTATTGATGCAGGCAGAAGGCGATTTTCGTAACAAAGTTGAAGATATTCAAAGAATAAATGTTATAAATAAAAATGGAATGATTGTTCCTTTGATGACTATGGTATCTACCGAACAAAAAACAGGTGCTGTTTCTATAACAAGATTTAACCAATTTAAATCTGCTCAAATCCAAGGTATGCAAGCATCAGGAAAATCTTCAGGTGATGCAATTAAAGCTATGCAAAACCTTTCGGAAAAATACTTGCCGACAGGTTATACTTATCAATGGTCAGGAACATCTCAACAAGAAATCGAATCATCAGGTCAAACAGGGCTTGTTGTTGGGTTAGCGCTATTGTTTGTATACTTGTTCTTGGTTGCATTGTACGAAAGTTATATGATACCTGTTGCAGTTCTTTTAATTTCACCTGTGGCAGTTGTTGGCGCTTTAATATTCCAATTAATGATGGGACAGTCTTTAGACTTATATGCTCAAGTTGGTTTGATTACATTGATTGGTCTTGCAGCTAAACAATCTATCTTGATTGTTGAATTTGCAAAGGAAGAACACGAAGCTCACGGATTATCTATTCAAGATGCAGCAATTAAAGCAGCACAGTTGAGGTTTAGAGCCATTATGATGACGGAAGCTGCATTTATTTTAGGTATTTTGCCATTGTTGTTTGCAACGGGAGCCGGCGCAAATTCAAGAATTTCCGTTGGTTGTACGGTTATTGGTGGTATGATTGTCGCTGCAACAATCGGTACTGTTTTAACACCGGCATTTTATGTAATTATTCAGGAAACTGTGGATAAATATTTTAATAGCAAGAAGGATTTAGACGATGAAATATAATAATGCAGTATCAATAGCTGTTTTAACTTCAATGTTGTTTTTGTTTTCAGGTACAGCATTTTCGATAGAAGATGTAAAGCTTGAAAATCAAAGCACTTACGTTGCTGGGACTGTTTTTACAAATGATACACATTCTGAGTTTACACTTGATGATTGTATAAAAATTGCTCTTAATAATAACCTCACAATACAATCTTCAAAACTGGAAGAAGGCGTATATAAAACTAAAATTGGTCAAACTTGGGCAAAATATTTCCCTGAATTAGGTGCAGGAATTGATTGGAGCAGAGCAAAAACAATTAATTTTATTGATGCATATAATTCTTCTTATATGCCTCAAGTTTCAGCTGATATGTTGCTTTTTGACTTTGGTAAAACAAAGGCTGATGCCGATGCTGCTAAAAGAACATATGAATCAAAGAAATTTGATACAAGCGAAAACGTGAATGTTTTAATTTGTAATGTAAAAAAAGCTTATTATAATTTACTTTTTGCTCAAGTTCAATGTGATGTATATGATGACACCGTTGTAGATTTTGAATTACAGTTAAAACAGGCTTATGCACTTTATAAAGCAGGTAAAAAAGCCAAAGTTGATGTTGCAATTGCTGATTACAACTTATGTAAAGCAAAATGGAATCAGGTCAGGGCAAAAAAGACATGTAAAATTGCTAAATTAGAATTATCAAGGATAATGGGATTCCCTGAATATGATAATTATGCATTGACAACACAAATGGATAAATCACTTTACAATGTCGAGCTTGAAGAAGCAATAGAAAACGCATACAAAGTTCGTCCTGAATTCCAGTCAGCTAAAAAGCACCATGAGGCTGCAAAAATGACATTAAGAGCAAAAAGACGTGCTTTTACTCCTGATGTAAAAATCAACGGTGGTTTTGGTAATGTAACAGGAACTTATGGGTATACTTCTTACCAATTTGGCGCAGGTCTTAGTTACAACAATTTCAACATTATGAAAAGTAAAAAGCTAATGGACGAAGCAAAATTGAATTATGAAAAAAGTGGTGTTGATTTAGAAAATTTAAAACAGGATTTATACTTAAATATCAATAGAGCATATTCAAATATGCAATCTGACGGCGAAAATATTTCGATTGCCGAGAATGCATTAGAACAAGCAAAAGAACAATACAGGCAAACAAAAGGCCGTTACAAAGCCGGAATTGCTGATGTTATCGAATTAAAAGACGGTGAAAATGCTTATCTTAATGCAAGATTAGATTATTATAATTCTATTTTGAATTACAATGTATCTGTTGCTGAATTTGAAAAAGAAATCGGCGCACCGTTTAGAGATTTTATTAAAAAAGATACTGTGCAATAGTTTACAATAAAGGCACTAAGATCCTGTGGAACTAAGGCAGTAAGGCGAGAAGAAAACAGGATTTTTCTGGATTCTTCGTCACTTTGTTCCTCAGAATGACAGAAAGGATTGTCATACTGAGCGTAGCGAAGTATCCAGAATGGTCGTATCGGTTATGTTGGTTGAGTATACATACTTAATGAATTTTAGTGCAAAATATATCCTATCTTAATAATTTGGAGCAGATTTTTGTTAAGTTTTGTAAAAAATTATAACATATATTAAAGTTTATATCATATTGTGCCGTAATACTTCCTATAAGGAGAACCTTTTTTATGGGAATTTTTGACAAACTTTCGCGATATTCAGACGTCATAAAGTTGGGATTAACACAAGAACAAGCTCAACATATTGATGAACTTGACGGAAAAAAAGACAACAAATATGAGGGCCGGTCTTTATTTGACGTTGTATCTGAACATAAAAAAAATTATGATAACGGTGGTAATAAGAATTTTTTTGGTGAAAAAGTAAATTTTTATGATTATATTTGTTCAAAGCTTGAAGGTTTTGGTGGAATACTTGATTTGAAAGGTGCACATATCATTGACAGGAAAGAATATTCTCCAAATGATATCGCAACAGAACTTGTTGATGCTATTTTTAAAATAGGAACCGGTGATTTAGATAACGCTATAGATAAAATTGGTAATAACAATATTATTGATGTTTTAAGTTTATATCAGGAAAAAGCTAATAAAAAGAATAGTATATTAGGTGTAAAGTATGATAAAGAAACCCTTTTTGAGGCTATACTTGATGAAAATATTCCAAATAATAAGAAAAAAGAATATTTAACAAAGTTAATGGATTGTTTATTATATTCAATGCCAATGGAAAATGAGAAACACAATGCATTCAAACAAAGATTTGAAACAGCTATCGACAACGCTTTGAGTAAGCATTGGCCAAATCAATCATCTAGTGAAATAGATTCTATTGTTAAAGAAATTTTAGGTTTGCGAAAATCATATAGCTTAGATTGTGTAAACGAAAAAAAAGATGAAAAAACTGACAATTTGAATGAAGAAATTAATACGAAAGATATTCTTGGAAATGGTAAACTTGATAATCCGGCTAAGCAGATTTCAATTAATTGTCGTGCCCACGCTATGATAAATGGCATTTTAGCAACAAAAAAAGGTGAAAAATATTTGAATAGTTTAATACACAAAGATAAATCTACCGGCAATATAACAGTATATTTGCCCGGGGCAAAAGAAGCCGGTTTGCCGAAACCAAATGGTGACGGGAAATATACATATACAGAAAATCAAATTTTAAATAACATTAATAAAGCAGGAACTGGTCAAAGAATGGGGAAAGGCTTAGGATATTACAAATCAAAAGCAACTTCTATCGGTGATGGAGATGAAACAGCCTTATTGATGGCAATGCAAGATTTTTTGATTGAAAGCAAAGGGAATGATATAGATGACAGTTATCCTGTATTAGCTTCATTTGATGACGAAGACTATACTAATGCCCTTTTTGGTAAAGAAATAAAAAATTATGCTACATCCACCTTTGAATATGTCAGAGAAGAAGGAATAATTGCTCCTGAAAGTGATATCGCTTACTTAGAAAAAGAAATAAAAGATTTAAAAGAACAAAAACAAACAGACGAAACAAAAGCAAAAATTTTGGAGTATACAGGCATGCTTATTACTCTTTCTTCTGATAATAAGAAAAAAATTGAATATTTAAAAGATATTTTTGAATCCGGGAAATTCTTTATTAAACTTGGAGTTTTGGGAGGTACAGATTTGACTAACGTAGAACAAATTGGTACAAACGGTTATTTAGTAGATAAGCATGCTTATGCAATTAAAAGCATTGGAGAAGATACAATTACTCTTGTAGAATCAAATAATCCCAAAAGTTTAATAACAATAGGAATAGAAGATTTCTTCAATAAATTTATGATAGATATCTATGAATATCCTGATGATATATAATTTTTAGCATTGGAGTATAAAAATTTAACATTTGTTTGAATATTTACCCCAGCATAGCGACGTTTGTCATACCGTATTTGGCTGACATATCGTCAATGTGGTGAATTAAGTAATAAATCGGTTCAAGGTCTTTTGTATCCAAATCTACTATTGCGCCCCAATCAGCTCGGCCGTGGTGTGCAGCAATCATTTTGGCAATCTTTTTATAACCTGCCATCATGCATATTGAAAAACCGTATTGTGAATGAGTTATCCATTCGTTTCTAAAATCTTCATTGTAGTCAATTAAACCTGATTCCAAATCAATTGTATATTCAAAGATTTTACCTATGTCGTGTAATAGACATGCTGCAAAAACTTCATCATGGTTAACTCTTTGGAAAAATATTCCCATATTAACTTCTGCGTATTTTACACATTCCAAAGTGTGTACCATTAAGCCGCCAATATAATTATGGTGCATCATTTTAGCACCAGGTGCTACAAGGAGTTTTTCTTTGTTTTCTTGATAGATTCCAAGCACGAAAGCTTTTAATTTCTCATCTTTAATTTTATTTATATATTCGATTAATTGTGAATAATATTCTTCTCTTTGTGCTTCATCAAGTCCTGTTTTGGCTTCTTTAATGAGTTCAAGCGAATTTACAAGGCAGTTATTAAACTTTTCGTTAAAAGAACCTGATACAATTCTCAAAATATTGCCACAACGAAATAGCTTGGAGTCCATTCTGTTTAGTGCTTCTTCCCACATAATGCAGTTTAAAATTTCATCATTTTCGGTATCTTTGAGTTGTAATTTTCCCATTTTTGTTCCGGATTTTGTATCTCCGATAGAAAAAGTTACGACTTCATAGTTAATATCCGTACTAAACATAATATTCTCCTTGTTTTTTTGAAATTATATCATAAATAGTCTTGTGGGGGAATTTAAAAGATTTTAGTGTAGTAAAAAATAGGAGTATGAAAAAACAAAATGATGATGTTCAATATGATAGTTGTGTATCTCGTGGAATTTGTTCCATAAATCCAAGAACATATTCTCTCCAAAGAGTTCTTATAAGATATTTAATGCTTATTTCTAAGTATGCTCTTGATTTATATAAAATTGGTGTTGTTGATGATGAAGGTAAAGAACTTATTTTGAATACACTTTCCTTAGCAGTTTCTAATCCTGAATTTACTGACAATAATTTTGTAATGTCCGTTAAGCGTTTTAGAGAAATATTACCCAGAATAGTCTTGCGTTATAACGATTTGTGCCAAGAAGAAACTATAGAAAAACTTGATTTGTTTAGTATGGATTTATTCAGAAATTCTGAAAATCTCATTGATGCAATACGTTATGGCGAAAAAGATATGCTTAAAGCACAACAACTTTCACAGAGAACGAGAGATTATTTTAGAATAATGCTTGTTGTTGCAAAGAGTATCAGCATTGATTTATTAGATTTGGAGAGTTTCGGAGAAAAGTATAATGAAGGTTTTGAGATTATTTTGAAAATGCTTACAGTTATAAGCCCTTATAAAGGTAACAGTAAAATTTATAAAAAACTTATTTATAAAGCTGTAAATATAGATTATAAAATTATGAAATATTTACGTGAAACTCAGGAAAAGAATTACGGGAAGCAGAGCGTTAATGATGTTTCTTATACAACAACACCATCAAAAGCAATTCTTGTTGTCGGTTCTAATATTAAGGAACTTGAAGATGTTTTGGAAGCTGTAAAAACTACTGATATTGATGTTTATACACATGATGAAATGATGATAGCTCACACCTTTCCAAAATTTCGCGAGTACAAAAATTTAAAAGGACAGTACGGGCATGGTTTAATTAACTGTCTTTTAGATTTTGCAACATTTCCCGGCCCCATTGTTTTAACAAAACATTCTTTACACAATATAGAAAATTTTTATCGTGGCAGGCTTTTTACAACGGATTATGCTTGTCCGAAAGGTGTTATTAAAATAGAGGATAATGATTTTTCTGAGGTTATTGAATCTGCAAATATGGCAAAAGGTTTTAAGCGAGGTAAGAATTGCGAAACGGTTTCAATCGGATATGACTTTGATGAAACTATAAATGAAATTAATCAGAAGATTGATGATAAAAAGTATGAGCGTATTTTTATTATAGGTTTGGAAAAACATTCTTTTGCGCAAAATGCATATTTTGAAAAATTAGTTAAAAATACACCTGACAATGTTCTTATAATTTCTTTTTCATATAAATTTGAATCTTCCAATACTATAAATATAAATACTTGCTTTGATTCTTATAGCGTGATAAAAGTTTATGACGAATTAAAAACAAAGGGATTGCCTATCGTGGTTTTTGTGCCGATGTGTGACAAAAATTCTATTTCTCAGATGATTTATATGTCAAACTGCGATAATGCAAGGGTTTTTGTCGGCACCTGCACCCCGATTATCCTGACTCCATCACTGATGGACACCTTGAATGAATCTTTTAATATTAAGCCTCTGACATCAGCTAAAAAAGATTTACAAGACATTTTTGAAGATTGATTGAGTTAGCTGTTGTTTTGTTGTATAAATATTTTGAGGTGAGTTTATGGGTAATATTTTAAAAAAAGTATTTTATATAACAAATAAGTATATAGTTTTAGCGACACCGTTGATTTTGTTTTCATTAATATCAACAATATACATGGCATATTTTGTTGGTGGCAACCTTATTAAGGTTTTAGTTGCTGAACTTTTACTACTAATGATGACAGCTGTTTTTATTGCAGGTTGGTTTAATATGATAAAAGTTGCAATAAAAGATCCTGACAAAGATAATATAAATTCTTTGATGAAGGAATTTCCGTCAGGCGTTGGAGAATACTTTGCATCATCAATTGGTGCAGTAATTCTTATTAGTATTTTTGCAATTTTAATGCTTATTCTCTCATTCTTTGTCGGAATGAAGCTCATAGGCGATATCGGAATTTCTCATCAAGTTTTTCAAAATGCATTGAAAACTACAGATTCCCTAAAAGTATTTTTAACTTCTTTATCGGCAGAGCAGCTTTCTAAACTTGCTTTGTGGAATATGCTATTACTTGGCTGTATGTCTTTGACATCATTTCTATCGATGTTTTATATGCTTCCTTTGTTTTTTAAAACAAAGAATTTTTTACTGGCTTTTTGCATTGGTTTAAAAGATATTTTCAGCAAAAAAATATTCCATACAATTCTTTTGTATCTGTTTATTTTTGTGGGGTACTTTGTTATATCACTACTATCTACAATTTTTTATAAGAATATGATAATGCATTTTATTATGACATTATTAACTTTTTACTATGTTGTGTTAATTGCTGTTGGTGTATTTTACTTCTATTATCATAATTTTGTAAAACCACAAATCGGGCAAAATGTAGATGAAATAGTTTAAGCTTTGACGTATATATTAAGCAAGTCGCTTTCTCTATATCCTTGTGCTTCCAGTAATTTATCAAAGCCATACGACTTGTCAAAGTCCCCGATAGCTACGGCTAAAATTTTGTCTTTATAATCACCTAATTTTTTTATATAAGCTTCTCTGTCTTTTGGGGACAAGTATGCTAAACAGTTTCTATTTAGGATAATATTGTTTTTCCATTCTATTTTATCAATTTCTTTTACCATATCCCCAACGTCAAAAAAGATATTATCTTTTATAAAATCTTTCGGAGCAATTGCACTTGGAAAATATGGATTAGTTGGGTATTCTCTATATGCATATTTGTAATAACCTTCTTTAAGGATATCATTCATACTTTGAGTATCTGAATATGTAACATTACATTTTCCTGACAATGCTTGGTGAATAATCTCAGGGTCAATGTCAAAGGCTTTAATTTTAAATTTATTTGATTTTTCACCCAATTTATCCCGCAAGCAGAATTTTAATGACCAAGTTTCAGAACCATCAGAACAGGCAAAGTCATAAATATTAATATCTTTGAAATTCCGACCAAGTTTTTCAAAAAATTCAGGGAATGTTCTCCAAGGGAAATCTTTTCGCATCATTCGTGTTGTTTGATAAGTGAAACCGTCAATAACTCTGTTAGTTGACCGAAAAGCAGGCTTATTATATTGTTTGTTGATATTGTAATACGAGTTTATAAGTGATATTTGCATATTAATAGAAAACTTGTAAAAATATAATTTGCTATTAAGAAAGTCTTCTTATCATTTCGTGAGCGTCTTCGTTTTCAGGAAAAATGTCAACTACTTTATCTAAATACTCCAAAGCATTGTCATTTTGTTTTAATGCTTCATAACAACGAGCAATATCCATTAAAACAGAAATACTGTTTGGATTTTTGGAATCGATATTTTTAAATATATTTAGTGCTTGCTGATAATCTTTTAATGCATAGTATGTTAAAGCTAAAGTATTTTGAGTTTCAATATCAGGGTTTTGTTCAACTGCATGTATTAAATACCTTTTAGCTTCTTCATATTCTCCTCTTGCGTATAAAATTCTTCCTGCGCAAAATTGAATATATTCGTGGTGATGCTCAATTTCTAATGCTTTCATAATGTAATCTTTTGCTTCATCTAATTGGTTCATAACAAGTTTATTAAGAGCCATAAATGTCAAAGCTATAACATTTTTAGGCTGCAGCTCCAATGCCTCTGTATAATATCTTTCGGCATCTTGGTTTCTCGAAATTGAATATAAAAAGTTCCCATACTCAAAAATTATTTCAAAATCATTTGGCTGAAGTTGCATTGCTGTTTTGAATTCTTCTTCTGCATAGTCAAAAAGCCTTTTATTAAGGTAAATAATTCCTAAATCTTTATGTGCTTTTGCCATTTGTGGATCCATTTTTATAATTTTTTTAAGGATTTTTTCTGCTGTTTCGGTATCACATAAAGTAGATGTCAAGATTGCATACTGGTGTAAGAGTTCCGGAGTAATCTTGTTTTTCAATAATATGTTATCAAAAATTTCTTTTGCTTTTGTATGCTGATTTGTTCTTATATACAAATCGGCAAGCATTTGAGCAGGTGGAATAAACTTAGGATTAACATAGACCAGTTCTTCCAACATTTTTATAGCTGTTTCATATTGCCCAAGAGCTTCGTAACAAGTAATTATATTATATTTGTAGTTTTCTTTTGTCGGGCACATTAAAGACAGTTGTTTGTAGTGTTTTAATGCACATTCGTAGTCTTTTAATTTAACTTCTGACAGCGCCAGCGATGATAAAAAAGTTTCGTCTTCTTCAATATCTAATGCCTTTTGAAAATATTCACAAGCTTTTTTGTGGTTTTGCATAATTTGATATGCTGAACCTAGGTTATAATAAGGCATTGCTGTATTTGGAGAATTTTCTATTGCTTGATTATAAACATCTATAGCATCTTGCTGTTTACCTGTAGCCATATAACATGTCCCAAGACTGCTTAAGATGCCTGTTTTATAAATTGTTTTATCAAGAGCTTTTTTTAATGGTTCTATTGCAGATTCAAAATCCCGTTTCTTCATATAGGCTGCTCCTATTATGACTTCGTACAAGTAATCTTCTGAATCGTATGTTGTAGCTTTACTTGCATATTCTAAAGCCATATCCAATTCATTTAATTTCAACAAAATAACGCATAAATTCTTATATGCTTCTAAATATTCTTCTCTTAAGGAAATGACTTTTATGTAAGAATTTTTTGCAGAGATAAAGTCCCCAAGCTTGTCATAGCAATTTCCCAAATAAAACCACGAAGTTGCATCTTCAGGAGAAAATTTGACAACTGTTTCGAAAACGCGTTTTGCATCAGACCAATTTTCTAAATTAACTTCTGTTAAACCACTTAACTTTAACAGTTCGAGGTTATTTTGGTCTGTATTTAATCCTTCATCGATTAATTTTTTTGCAGCCTTAAAATCCTTACTTCCGATAAGTTCATTAATCCCATCAATATTTGCCATTTATTATTCTCCAATGTAATTTTTAAGTCCTGATGTCAGGTTTTTATTCTTACAGAGTTTTTTTAATTTAGAAATTGCTCTGTTCTCAATTTGTCTAATTCTTTCTCTTGATACACCATATATTGAACCTATTTCATCAAGTGTTTTTTTGTTTCCGTTATTGTTTAATCCAAATCTTAGGATTAAAACGTCACGTTCCTTTTGACTTAATTGCTCAAGCATAATTTTAATGTCATCAAGCAAACTCTCTTGAGAAACTAAAGATTCAGGTGCAAGAGTCGATTCGTCAACAATATAATCAATTATTTTATTTGCATCATCTTTTTGCCCTGTAGGCGTATCAATGCTTATTGTAGATTGTGTCGATTTAATGATTGATGTTAGTTTGGAAACGGAAATCCCCATTTTATCTGCGATTTCTTGTTTTACAGGTATTCTTCCAAGTTCTGTTGTTAAATCGATAGTTGCTTTTTTAATTTTATTTATAGATTCAATTAAGTGAATTGGAAGTCTTATAATTCTTGCTTTGTCAGCAATTGCTCTTGTTATTGATTGCTGTATCCACCATGTTGCATAAGTTGAGAATTTATATCCCTTTGTGTAATCAAACTTTTCTGTAGCTTTGATTAACCCCACATTTCCTTCTTGAATTAAATCAAGGAAAGAAAGTCCTCTTCCAATGTATTTTTTCGCAATACTAACTACAAGACGCAAGTTTGCATTGACCAATACCTTTCTGGCAACCGGACTTTGATTTTCGTATATTTGTTTTGCGACTTCAAGTTCTTCTTCTGCTGATAAAAGAGGAATTTTACCAATTTGTTGCAAGTAAATTCTAACAGAGTCATCTGAGTTGACAGAACTAATACTTTCTTGAGTTTTGGGTTCCTCGATTGAAATGTTATCATCATCTAAATCATCAATTGATTCAATATTGTTAAAATCAACGCCTTCATCAGAGATGTCATCTGCTAAAATATTTAAATTTTCTCTTGCTTTAACCATATATTTTCCTCTTATTCTATTTTATACGGTTTTGCTAATTAATGGAACAGCTTTTATAAATTTTTAATTCGTTTAGTGGGTATTGTTTTATTTATTGCTTGCTTTTTTCTTTTGCTTAACGCTTTCAAAAAGTATTATTGCTGCTGCATTTGAAACATTTAATGAATTAAAATCCGTTAACATTGGTATTTTAACTTTAAAATCGGATAATTTTAAAAGAGATTTTGATATCCCGGCATGCTCAGCTCCCATAATAAGTGCAAAACTCATATTAGTATAATCAATATCATAATAATTATCTTCTGCGTGATGGTCTGATGCAATTACCCAATAGTCGTTTTCTTTTAGTTTTTGAATAGCGTTTACTATGCTATTGACTTTAATTATTGATATGCGATTAATTGCTCCTGCGCTGGTTTTTTCAACAGTAGGGTTTATTAATACGCCCCTGCGGGAAGGCAGTATAATTCCGTCCACGCCTGCACATACAGCAGAACGTATTATTGCACCGAGATTATGTGAATCTTCAATTCCGTCTAAAATAACAATAGAACTGGTTTTATTTGAATGTCTTTCAATAAAATCATCTAAATCTTCATACATTATTGGGGCAACCTGTGCGATTACTCCTTGATGCCTTGCTTCTTGAGCTATTTGGTTTAGTTTTTCTTTTCCAACAAATTGGAATACAATTCCTGAAGCTTTCGCAAGTTTTTTGATTTTTTCAATTTTTTCATCATTACGGGCAGAATTGGATATCAGTATGCGATTAAACTCCCTTGTCTGTGATTCAAGAGCTTCAATTACCGAATTTTTACCATAAATGTAGTTTTCATCCATTATTTTGATACCTTTAGCATTGCTTCAATACAATTTGAGCTGCGTTTCCTAACGTCTTCGTCGAGCGTAATTTCATTAACTTCATTTTCTAAGGAATATAAAATTTCTTCCAATGTTGTTAATTTCATGCTCTCACATATCATGTTTTTAGAAATCAATATAAATTCTTTATTCGGATAATCTCTTTTGAGTCTGTCAACAACTCCTTTTTCAGTAACTACTACAAATTGTTTTTCGTTACTTTTTTTGACATAATCTAAAATTCCACTTGTACTGCCAACAAAATCTCCCAAAGAACTTACACTTGGATTGCATTCCGGGTGTATAAGAATCTTTGCATTCGGGTACTTTTCTCTTGCGTTTAGGATATGTTGTGGCTTAACTTGGTTATGAACAGGGCAGTTTCCCTCATATGTAATGACTTCGACTCCGTCAAGCTTAGATTCGACCCATTTTCCGAGATTTGCATCAGGGACAAAGAGAACTCTCGGCGAATTGAGGCTCTTAACAATTTGTAACGCATTTGAACTTGTACAACAGATATCACATTCTGCTTTTACAGAGGCTGTCGAGTTTATATAACATACCACAGGGACATTGGGATAAGGCTTTTTGAACCATACCATTTGGTCATGGTTTATCATGTCTGCCATTAAGCATCCTGCTTTTTTATTTGGTAACAAAACTTTCTTCTCCGGTGATATGATTTTCGCTGTTTGTGCCATAAAATAAACACCTGCAAAGACAATAATATCGGCATTTGTTTCCCGTGCTTTTTGACTTAAATATAAAGAATCCCCAACAAAATCTGCTACTTCATCCACATCAATATTTTGGTAGCTATGTGCTAAAATGATTGCATTTTTCTTGAGTTTTAGGTCTTTTATTCTTTCGATAATATTTTTCATACATGTAACCTGTATACATAATTCAAAATTTATTGTATAATAAAAAAAAATAGGAAGAAATAGCATATGGCATTTAATTTTAAGAAAAATATTGTGGTGGGAATTTCAGTTAATCCTGAAAGAGGTTTAGAACTTGCTCAAGTTGATTTTGATGCACAAAGAGTTTTGAAATATGGTTTTAGACAATTATCATATGATGTAAATCGTAAACAGATTGCTGATTTGGACTTGTTCAAAGAGGCTGTATCTGATTTGTTGTTTGAACAACAAATTCCTAAGGGTTCTGATATTGTTTTAAACTTGCCTTCAGTTTGGTTTAAGGTTAATGATTATCCGGCTGCGCTTGACAACGTGCAAGTGAATAGTGCAATAGAAGAAGAACTCGCCGAGAGTACTGTGTTTGAACAAGATGATCCTTGTTTCAGTGCTGTATATTTACCGAACTCAACAATTCAATTTAACAAAATTGCTTGTACTGCATTACAAAAAACAATGCTTATAGAGGTTGTAATGCAAATCCAAGAGTTGGGCTATAATGTAGTTAACATTGATACTTCTGTTAATTCAACTCTTAATTCGTTAATATATAGCAATCACGTTGATATTGATCCGACAAAGAACTGGGTTCTTCTATTGGTAGATACAAACTCATGCAAAGTTATACCAATGCAAGGACGTAATTATGTAGATTATTATGAAGAACGTATTGCAATCGGTGAAGTATTGGGTGATGATGAAAACTACTCTACTGTTGTCGAAGCAGTAGCTCCACTATTAAAGAACTTGCCTGCTGAATATTTGTACGTAGTTTCAAAGACAGATGTAATAAATGCAGAAGTTTTATCCGGTAAATTGAAATATAATGCTCCGATTGTGCATTTGAATGCAAATAGTTATGCAGCAGAACCTGTAATTGCAGTTGATTCTTTGATTGATGCAAGTCTTGCTTCAACGATTTCTCTTGATGTTATCGGTGCAGCTATTAATACTTCATTTGCTCAGTATTCTTCAGCTAAGTTTAATTTGTTTAATGCTGATTTGGGTGATGTTTATACATCAACACAACCTCCTGTATTTAAATTCCGTTCTTTGGAATTTGTTATGTCAGTAGAAAATATGATTGTTGTATCTTTTATTTTTGCAGCAATTTTCTGTGTAATAATTTTTGCATTAGTTGTATTTATTAATCAAAGTATAAAAACACAAGAAGAAAATGTTGCAAATATAGATCAGGAAATTCAAAAAGAAGAAATCTTCTTGGAACAGAACAAGGGGGTTTCTACCGAGTTATTTAACGAAGGTGACGAAATTAATATTGGTTTGGCTCAAAATAAAAATGTCTACTCCTATTACACAATTGTCGGGACAGAAATTCCTAAGAAGTTGTGGCTGACAAGATTAGTGTTTGGTGAACACACAGTAATTGAAGGTCAAGCTGATAATTTAGAGAGTGTATATGGTTTTTATCGTAATATAAAAGATTATGATTCAGATTCAAAAATTAAGTTACAAAAATTAGGATTGGCATCAAGTTCTAAGTTGACAAATATTAATGCAGAAGAAAAATTTGATACAGACTCAATTTTAACATCTTTGAATGCTGATTATTATCAATTTAGAATATCTGACATAGAAAAAGATCCTGTACCGGTGAAAAAGGATGAAAAAGATGGTACAACAGACGGTAGTGTTTTACCATCAAATTTGGAACCAATAGAATAGAGAATGAAGGAATAGTTAATGGATAAATACAAAAAATATTATGGTATATTTATTTTTCTGGCTGTTGTAATTGTTGTAGCATTTGTGTTTTATTCACTTGTAATTACAAGGTGGGGAAAATATAACGGCATCATTGCTGATTATAATGCCAAAAAAGAGAAATTGACTGAGTTACAAAATCAATCGAAAATTGTTCAAGAAAAACTGGACAAAATTAGGAACTCTATTAATGGTGTTCAAAAGAAAATTTATTCACCGGTTGAATCTGATTTGGGCAATGAAACATTATTTTTCACATTGTATACAGATGTGATTGAAATGATACACACTAATTCAGTTAGAATTAAGTCTATTGATTATGAATACAACCCTAAGTCTGATAAATTTGTTGAGCATGGTGGAAAAGATGCCTACTTTGTTTGGGATGTGAAATTAGAATTGGTTTCTAATTACACAAATCTTGGTAAACTTGTTCAAGATTTATATCAATATCCATATTATATAAAAATTGTCAATTTAGAGGTTAAGCCATTTGAAAAAGACAAATCTGTTTTGATATCTAATTTGAATTTACGTTTATATGCTCACACAACACCTGAAGAAGTTCAGGCAAATGCTACAGAGCCTGCTTATGGTCAGCCAGCTAACGCTCAGTAGCTTTTATAAGATATAAAAGAATTATTATCGAGTTAGTATTTTATTATAAAATTTTCTTTTTAATAGATTAACTTATTAAAAGAATGCTACTTTTGTTAGAACTTGATTTATAAATAATAATTATTATAAAATTTAAGAAAAATGAAACTTTTACA
>JAKSUP010000001.1 GCA_024408905.1 bacterium | reverse complement strand
TATATTAAGGATAGTCTTGTATTATAATGTTTAAATATATCTGTTATGTGGCTGCATTTGTATGATGTAAGGTATGACTAAGAGTATTAGAAGATGAAGATGCGAAGTTATATAAAGAACATGGGTTCAAAAACAGAAGGTATTACCAGAGAAATACCAATTGATGTAATGTCCGAATTTATGCAGAAGATTACAAAGAGGAAATTGTATTCTTCTATTGTTGTGTTAGCAGTGTTTGTTTCAATAGGAGCGGCACTTACTATCAGCCATATGGCCAGTGAGATTTCTTTGGGCGAAGTCGCAAATGTTCAGATGACAAATGCAATGATAGCCTCAACATCATCAAAGGGAGTTATCTCAATTCCTTCCGGAATGGTAAAAGCAAATCCTTTTGTGCCATACAGAAATGTTAACGCTTCACATGAAGTATTGGATGTTCCGTCAATAAATTTAATAGAGCCTCCTGAAACTGTTAGTGAAAGTTCTGAGGCTGCTCGTATAATGGATACTATCGTATCAGGAATTTTGTATGATAAATACAGCCCTTCAGCTATTTTGAATATTGAAGGAACAGATTATTTAGTTAAAAAAGGCGATGTTGTTAACAATTACAAAGTTGTTAATATTGCACAAGATAGTGTAACCGTCAAACTTGGCAATAATGTTTATAAAGCAGGTATCGGTGAAATATTAACTGATGGTGCTATGAATAGAAACGATGTTGCTAATCTAGGCAATAAATTTGGAGGCAAGAAATAATGATTTACAGTAACATAAAGAAGAGTATAGCAATAGCTTTATTAGTCGTATTCAGGGCGCCGTGTACATTGGCTCTCTCTGCATACGAATCAGTTCCTGCTGTTGATTCTGTAGTTTTATCAGGAAATGTAAGACTAACTGATAAAAACAATACGATAACATTAAGTTTACGTGATTCTGATGTGAAACAAGTTTTGAGAATGTTTGCTGATAAGGCAGGTATGAACATCGTGTTCCACAATTCCGTATCAGGGAAAATTACACTGGATTTAGTTCAAACTCCAATTAACGAAGCATTTAACATGGTTCTTCAAATTGCCGGTTTAAATTATTATAAAAATGGAAATACAATGATTATTATGGCTAGTGATGATGCTGCAAACGCTGCATTTTCACAACAAGAAATGATGATCTTCCCTGTAAAATATGTAAACGCAGCTAAGATTGCTGATTTCTTAAACAAAAACGTTTTTGGGTTAAGAAAAACAGGTTTATCAAGTGTTGAGGCTGTAACAGTTAATACAGCAACAAATGAGTTGATTGTGTTCGGTATGCCAAATGATGTTAGCATTGTTGAAAAGGTCATAGCACAATTTGATAAAGAGCCTGTTACACAAACATATACAGTAAATCATACAACTCCAGCTGAAATGGCTAAGTTGGTTTGTGATATGCTACAACCGGGAACATCAAAATTTGATTCATCTGCATCAGGACAAGCAGATGGTTCCGGTGCCGGTATTACAACCGGTGGTGCAGCAAGTGCAGAAGGAAGTGGAGAAGGTGAAGAAGGAGCAGGCGCAGGATCCGGCAGCAGTACAATTAAATTAGGTGAAGGAATTGTTGCTTGTACTATTTCATCAGAAACTGAAAATAAAACACTTGCACCATTTGTTGCACAAAACTTGTCTGTTACATACTTCCCTCAAAGAGGCGTAATTACCTTGTTGGGTGGTTCAGCTGCACAAGCACATATGGTAGAAAAATTTATTAAAGATAATGATATAAAACAACCACAAGCATACTTGGAAGTTTCTGTTGTTGAATTAAATGAAGACGGTGCAAAAGATTTCCAAAATATATGGAGTATAACCAGCAAAAATTGGTTTGCTAACTTTGATGGTAAAAGCACATCAGCTGGAAGAGTCGGTAAGGCTTATGCGCCAACAACACAATATCTATGGGATGGTGGTAATAAATTTAATGATGTAAAAGGAGAATGGGATGGTCAACCATATGTTACTCAGGATGGTACATTTAATGTTCCACAACAAATCGCTCGTACTTTCTATGACACAGTAGGATCAGTTCATATAAATTGGACAATGAATTATTTGATAGAAAACCGTAAGGGCAGAGTTTTGGCCAATCCGAAAATCTTAATAACAAATGGTCAAGAATCTATAATCGATTTAACACAAGATTATGTTAAAAAAGTTACATCTCAATATTTAACATCAGCATTAACTGCCGGTGGTGCAACCGGTACTGCACAAAAACAATATGATATAGGGGAAGACTTGGGTGTGAAAGTTACATTGACTCCGTTTATCTCACCTGAAGGGTATGTAACAATGAACATTCAACCTAAGTTCTCTACTATTTACGAAAGAGTTACAACTGCAAGTGAAGTTCAAGGTGTTAATGATACAGTAGCAACTTTGTTAAGCAGAAGAAACTTAGATTTGAAAAATGTTAGAATTAAAGACGGTGAAACATTAGTAATCGGTGGTATGATTCAAGAATCAGAACAAAAGACTGTTCATAAAATCCCTGTATTAGGTGACTTGCCAGTTATTGGAGCTGCTTTTAGATCATCTTCAACAACAAAAGCAAAGAGTGAATTAATAATTATGATTACACCAAAAATTATTAATGAAGATGCAGGCGCTGTAGCTAGTGATGTGTAAAATAAAATGTTAAGTCAACTGGAAAAATTAAAAAATAGTATAAAAAAAGAATATACAAAAGATTTTGAATTAAACCTGATGAGATCATCAGGTTTTATTCCAGTAGATAAAAGGTTAAAAGAGTTTTATGTAATACTTAATAAAGATAATGTATCAAATAGGGCAAGTGTTGAGGAGTTAATTAAAGAAAAATATTCAGGATTTTCCCCAAAATTTATCCCTATTGATGCTGCTGATTTTGCTGAAATTTTTTCTACAATTGAAAGTGTCGGTGATGAAGAAAAAAGAGAAGCTGATACAAAGCAAGAACTATCAGCAGAAGATATGCTTGTCAGTATAGGTTGGTTGACGAAGGAGCAATTAACTGAATGTCAAAATATTGCAAAACAGCGTGGAGTTGCTTTAGATACAATATTTTTTGAAAAAGAATATTTATCATATGAAAGGATTGTTTCTTATTTAAAGAAAAAATACGGTTGCGAAGTTGTTTCAAAGTCTAATATTATAGTAGATGCGTCTATATTGAAGCTTTTACCTGACGATTTTGTTTTCAAGAAAAAAACAGTAGTTATGTCTATGGAAGGTAACAAACTTGCAGTTGCTATGGTTAATCCATTAGATAAATTTACAATTCGCGAAATTTCACTTTCAACTGGACGTTCCTTAAATGTATATTGTATTTCAAGTTTTGAATATGAACAATATTTAAAAGAACTTGAACTTGAGAAAAAAAATGAACATGCTGCCAGAGAAACTGAGCGAATTATCCAAAGCATTGAGGAAGAAGCTGCTGAGTACAATAATGAAGAATCTTTGTGGGCTCAAGTTGAAAAAGAATTGCAAGATGCAAGTGGTAATGTAGCAAAATTTGTATACAAAATTATTACTGATGCTATAGATGCAAAGGCTTCTGATATTCACATTGAGCCGAGATTGAGCTATTACGTTGTGCGTGTTAGAACGGATGGTATATTAAAAAAGGTTTTGGAAATTCCAGGCAGTATTGAACAGGCTGTAATTACGCGTTTCAAAGTTTTAGCAAGAATGAATATTGCTGAGCACAGACGACCACAAGATGGTACTTTTTCAATTAAGCATAATGATAGGATGTACGATTTCCGTATAAACACATTACCTGTTTCCGGAAAAGAAAAGGTTGTAATACGTATTTTGGCACCTGCCGTAAGCTTGAAAGCATCAGGGGAGCAAATGGTTATTCCCGGTGCAACAGAAGATGCATTGGAAAAAATCAAAAACATGGTACAATCTCCAAACGGAATTATATTAACATCTGGACCTACAGGTTCAGGTAAAACAACAACTCTTTATACAATTTTGAAATCACTAAATAAAGAAGATGTTAACATTACAACGATTGAAGACCCTATTGAAATTAAACTTGAAGGGATTAACCAATCACAGGTAAATCCAAAGGCAGATATCACTTTTGCTTCTTGTATGAGAGCAATACTTAGACAAGACCCTGATATTATATTAATAGGTGAAATTCGTGACTTTGAAACTTTGGAAGTTGCTATTTCTGCAGCTTTGACTGGTCACTTGGTTTTAAGCACTGTTCACACGAACTCTGCAGCTGCAACCGTAACGCGTTTGATTGAAATGGGTGCAAAAGATTATTTGGTATCTTCAACATTAACCGGTGTAATAGCTCAACGTCTTGTAAGAAGGTTATGTGATAAATGTAAGGAGGCATATTTCCCAACAGAAGAAGAAGTTAAGCATATTTCAAATAATCCACAAGTTCAGCAAGAATTACTAAAAACGAAATTGTATAGAAAAAAAGGTTGCAAAGAATGTGGGTATTTGGGGTATACAGGACGTATGGGCATTTATGAAGTTATGCCAATTACAAGAGAGATTAAAAAATTAATTGCTCAAGGTGCTCATGATATAGAAATTGAGGAAGTTGCAGTAGCAGCCGGAATGAGAACTTTAAAGACGGCTTGTTTAGATCATATAATAGAGGGTAATACTTCTTCAAGCGAATTCGTGAGAGTTTTAGGATATGCAAATGAATAAAAATAGAGGTTGATATGCCAATATATAGTTATGTAGCTTTAAAGCAAGGAAAAGAGGTAGTAAAAGGTGAAGTCACAGCATCAAATTTAAAGGATGCAAGGGACGTAATCCGTAAAATGGGTTATGTACCAACAAAAATTAGTGAATATGTGGATTCTGCACAAAAGCGTTCCGGAGGTTTAACCTCACTATCTCTAACAGAAAAAATTGATTTTATTTCGACATTCCAAATCCTGTTGCAATCAGGGATTCCGGCTGTTGAGTCTTTGATGTTTATGGAGCAAGAGGCTGCCAGAAAAAAAATCCGTAATATGTCAGGGATGTTAAAAACTCAGATTATGGCAGGTTCTACGTTTGCTGATACTCTTGCCAGATATCCAAATGTTTTTGGTCACATTTTTATTGGTTTAACAAAAGCCGGTGAAGAATCAGGTGAACTTGAAAAAACACTGGAACGTATTAAAGATTTGTTAACAAAACAAGCGAATATTAAAGGTAAAGTAATAAGTACCTTGATGTATCCGATGTTTGTAATTATATTAGCATGCTTAGTTATTCTTGTTATGCTTATTTTCGTATTTCCGGCATTTAAAGAAATGTTTGAACAACAAGACAAGGCTTTACCGATGATTACAAGTATTATGATTAATGCCGGTGACTATTTGAAAACATATTGGTATACACTTCCGATATTTATTGTAGCGTTTATTTCATTTGTTTACGGTGTTATAAGATGGGAACCGGCAAGAAATGTTTTAGATAAAGTTGTTTTGAAAATTCCTTTGTTGAATAACATGATATTATATTCAAATTATTCTAACTTTATGTCAGTTTTAAGTGTATCATATGATGCAGGTATTCCTATTGTGGATTGTTTGCATTTGGGTGTAATAACGCTGAATAACTCAGTTATGCGTAACAAAATGAGTAGTGCGATTGTTAAAGTTCAACAAGGTTTACAGGTTTCTCAAGCTTTGAAATCAACAAAAATTGTTCCTAAAATGTTATTATTTATGATAGCTACAGGTGAACAATCAGGTCGTTTAGGCGATATGCTTGAAAGAGGTGTCAATTTCTTAGACAAGACATTAGATGGCATAATTGATACTATGACGAAAATGATTGAACCAATTATGTTAATAGTAATAGGTAGTATTGTTCTTGTAATGGCTTTAGCACTATACTTACCGTTGTTCCAATCATATATGAGTTAAGGTATAAATTCCGGAGGATACATGGAAAATAAAGAAATTTTAGAATTATCATCATCAGCTTGGAAAGAACGTGTTTATATAGAAACAAGCGAGCATATAATTAAGGGCGATGTTTTTATGCCAAAGATAGGCAAGCGTTCTCGTTTAATTTCTGAAATTTTAAATACCTCAAAGAATTTTATAGCAGTCAAAAATTGTACTTTAGAGTATAAATTACAGCCTACGAAACCTGTCGAACCACATGATTTTTTGGAAGTTAATGTTCTGTCAATTTTGATAATGAGACCACTCGATGACTAAAACGTACGTAATTACTGGTGCTACATCCGGGATAGGGATGGAGTTGGTTAAAATTTTGGCAAAAGACAACATAGTTTTTGCCGGCTATCGTGATGAGAAAAAAATAGAAAAATACAGTGAAATATCAACAAGCATATTACCTTTTTATGTTGATTATTCAAAACCTGAAACAATAATAGAGGCTGTAAGGTATATTAAATCAAAATGTGAGAAAATAGATACTTTGATAAATGTGGCAGGTTGTGTTGTTGCCGGGCCTTGTGAAAGAATTTCTGTTGATGAAATTCGCAGGCAGTTTAATGTTAATACATTTGGTCATTTGGAATTGTCACAAGGTTTGTTGGAATATTTAGAAGGTGGAAGGATAATCAATGTAAGCTCAATGGCAAGTTATGGTATATTTCCTTTTGTTGCGCCATATTGTGCATCTAAAAGAGCTTTGGATATGCTATTTAATTCTATTTTGATGGAAACGAAGAAAGATATTAAAATTATTTCTGTAAAACCGGGGGTTATAGCGACTCCTTTGTGGGATAAATCAGTAGACGAAAATTTAAAACATCAAGAAAGAAAAGCCGGTTTTGAAAAAGAGATGGAATATTTGATAAATAACGCGAGAGACAATGGTAAGTATGGGGCAAATGTGCAAACTGTTGTAAAAACAATATTAAAGGCAGATAGAACAAAATTTCCAAAATTATCGTATACAGTTGGTCTTGATGCTTTTGTCGCACATTATTTTTCTCTGTTGCCACAATGTATTATTAATAAAATAGTACGCCTTGGGGTTTCTAAAAAGATTTTAAATTAATCTTTTTAGAAAATTAATTACATAAAAAAGAGGATGATTTTTTAATCATCCTCTTTTTCAAAAGTAACTTAATAAAGTTATTTCATTAATTCTCCAACAGATTTGTATACTGCCATACGTTTTGAAGCATCTTCTTCTGCTTTTGAATAAAGTGCTTCAGCAGCTTCAGGGTTTGTTTTAAGTAATGACTTATAACGACCTTCACTTCTGATGAAGTCTTGATAAGCTCCAGTTGGTTCTTTAGCATCCCAAGTGAACGGAACTTCGGCTGCAGGATTGTATCTGTAAAGTGGGAAGTACCCTGCCTCAACTGCACGTTTTTGTTCAGTTTGAGTCTTAGACATATCAATACCGTGAGCAATACATGGAGCATAAGCAAAGATGATCGAAGGACCATCATAAGCTTCAGCTTCTTGGAATGCTTTAAGTGTTTGATTTCTGTCTGCGCCTAGAGCAACTGATGCTACATATACATAGCCATAAGACATACTCATCAAGCCCATGTTTTTCTTATAAGTTGGTTTACCACCTGTAGCGAACTTCGCAACTGCACCTGTAGGTGTAGATTTAGAAGCTTGACCACCTGTATTTGAGTAAACTTCTGTATCAAGAACTAAGATGTTTACGTTTCTGTTTTGAGCCAAAACGTGGTCGATACCACCGTAACCGATATCGTTAGCCCAACCGTCACCACCTATAATCCAAACTGATTTATCTGTAAAGTAATCTTCAAGTTCTTTAACCTTAGCTAGGATTTCGCAATCACATTCTTTAGAATATTTTTCAATTAATTCTTTAGCTGCTTTTTGAGCTGCAACTGCTTCTTCTGTTTTTGAATTATCCCAATGAGCTAAAGCGCCTTCAAGAGCTGCTTTTAAATCAGCAGGAGTTTTTTCGTGTTCTAAGACTTTTTGAACATAAGATTTCAACAAGTTTCTGTTAGAATCAACAGCTAATCTCATACCAAAACCGAATTCTGCGTTGTCTTCGAACAATGAGTTAGCCCAAGCAGGTCCTCTGCCTTCCTTAGTAGTTGTATAAGGAATTGTAGGGAATGTGCCTGAATATATTGATGAACAACCTGTTGCGTTAGCAACGATTGCATTTTCACCAAATAATTGTGAAACAAGTTTAACATAAGGTGTTTCACCACAACCTGCACAAGCGCCTGAGAATTCGAATAACGGTTTTCTTAACATTGCACCTTTAACTGTCTTAGTTGTATTTTTACCCATTACATTGTCAGGAGCATTATCAAAGAACTCTTCATTTACTTCTTCACAAAGCTCAACTTCTTTTTCAATAGTTGACCAAGAAAGAGCAGGTGTTTCAGGTTTTCTTTGGTTGATTGGACATTGATCCAAGCAAACACCACAACCTGTACAATCTTTGCAATATACTTGAACTCTGAATTCTTCTCCATTTGCGTTAGGCATAGCCTTAACTCTCTTAAATGATTCACGAGCCCCTTTCAAAGTGTCTTGTTCAAATAATTTAGTTCTGATTGCTGCGTGTGGGCAAGCACTTGCACAAATACCACATTGTGCGCAAACATCACTGTTCCAATGAGGAACACGAGGTGCGATACCACGTTTTTCCAATTTAGCTGTACCTGTAGGAATTACACCATCATTAGACATAGCTGAAACAGGGATATCATCACCTTTTTGTCTCATTGAAGGTTCGATGATTTTCTTAGCGAATTCATCAGCGTCATCAGGTAACATTTTTACATCATCAACACAACCAACACCGTCTAAAGTTGCAGGAACTACAACTTCTTGGCAAGCATCAACTGCTGCATCAATCAATGCTAAGTTCATATTAACAACATCATCACCTTTTTTCTTGAAGGTCTTAGTTGTCATTGCTCTCATACCTTCGTAAGCTTGTTCAAACGGTATGATACCTGAAACTTTGAAGTAAGCTACCATCATAACTGTGTTAGCACCTTTACCTCTTAAGCCGGGTTGTTCCTTGATAAGTTTTTCAGCATCTACGTTATAGAATTTGATTTTCTTATCAATAATTGTTTTTTGCATATCTCTTGTTAAGTGAGCAAATGCTTCTTCTTTTGTATAAGGTGAGTTCAATAAGAATGTACCACCTTCTTTAATACCTTTTAATAAATCATATCTGCCAATATAAGCGTGAGCTGAGCAAGATACAAAATCAGGTGCTGTAATTAAATATGTTGATTTAATTTGTTTGTCACCAAATCTTAAGTGAGAAACTGTAACACCAAATGATTTCTTAGAGTCATAAGCAAAGTATGCTTGAGCATCTTTTTCTGTATATTGACCGATAATCTTGATTGAGTTTTTGTTAGCACCAACGGTACCGTCTGAGCCCAAGCCCCAGAACATACAGTTTGTAGTACCAACCGGTTCTGTTACGATTGTTTCTTTAACTTCTAAAGATTTGTGAGTAACATCATCTTCGATACCAACTGTAAATCCGTGGAAACCGTTTGCTTCAGAGTGTTTGAATATTGCAAGAACCATTGACGGAGTAAATTCTTTTGAAGATAAACCGTAACGACCACCAATAACTCTGATATCTTTGTTTTCAAGAGCTGCAACAACATCCAAGTAAAGTGGTTCACCGATTGAACCAGGTTCTTTTGTTCTGTCAAGAACTGCAATTCTCTTAACTGATTTTGGAAGAGCTGCATTAAATCTCTTAACATCGAACGGTCTGTATAATCTGACTTTAACTAAACCATATTTAGTACCACGAGTTGAGTTCAAGTATTCGATTGTTTCTTCGATTGTTTCGCAGCCTGAACCTATAGCAACGATTACATCTGTAGCATCAGGAGCGCCGACATAATCGAACGGATGATATTGTCTGCCGGTAACAGCAGCAACTTTGTCCATATATTCTTGAACGATATCAGGAACTGCTTCGTAGTATTTGTTAACTGTTTCACGACCTTGGAAGTATACGTCTGTGTTTTGAGCGCCGACTTTACATTTAGGAGCTTCAGGTCTAAGCGCTCTATTTCTGAATTCTTCGATATATTTTGGTTCAACTAATTTAGCAATGTCTTCGTAAGAAATTTCTTCAATTTTGTGAATTTCGTGAGAAGTTCTAAATCCGTCAAAGAATTGCAAGAACGGAACCTTTGCTTTGTAAGTAGAAAGGTGAGCAACAAGTGCCATATCCATTTCTTCTTGAACTGAGTTAGCTGCTAACATTGCATAACCTGTGTTTCTGCAACCCATAACGTCTGTATGATCACCAAAGATTGCCAATGATTGAGCTGCTAAAGCACGAGCAGATACGTGGATTACGTGAGGTAACATTTCACCAGCTACTTTGTGCATTACAGGAATCATCAAAAGTAAACCTTGTGATGCTGTGTAAGTTGAAGTTAAAGCACCTGCTGCTAAAGAACCATGTACAGCACCTGCTGCACCTGCTTCAGATTGCATTTCAGCAACTCTGACTTCTTCGCCCCAGATGTTCTTTTTGTGTTGTGATGCCCATTCATCAACCCATTCACCCATTGTAGATGAAGGAGTAATCGGGTAAATTGCAGAAACTTCTGATAATGCATACGCAATATGCGCTGCGGCGTAGTTTCCGTCAACTGTAATTGTTTTTCCAGCCATTTATATAGCCCTCCTTTAATTGCTACTCTTTATACAATTAAAAATGTACCTCAAACAAGCTTAAAAAACAAATATTTTTTGACTTTTTCGAGGTTTGTTTTATTAATGGCAAAAATTATTTTTTAGGGTTTTCATGTATAGTATGAAGGTTTCTACTCCCATATCGTATTCACCAAATTTCACAAGTTGCACAAGGGTATACAAAACAATATTTTGCAAATATACTCGTGTTCCTGCAGTAAGCACGTTTACATGCTTATTTAGAAACGACATAGGCAGTGATGATCCAAACGGAAAAGGTTGGCTTGAATTTGCAAAATTTTTAGAAACAAATTTTGCTGATAAAAATACTGTTAACTCTTATTGTCTTGGATGTTCTGACGGGACTGAGGTATATAGCTATTCTATAGCTTTAAAAGAAACTTTGTCTCAAAAAGAAGCTGATAAATTTTTTCCAATTAAAGCAATCGATCAAGATGAAGAAATTATAAAAACTGCATTGCAAAAAAGAATAAATTTGAGTTATGTAGATATGGAACGGCTTAAATTAATAACACCGTATTGGGAAAAATATTTTTACAAACCTTCAACGCAGGTTAATATAAATGGCGACTTATGTACAAAGAATAGTGTTTCATATTCTATAACTCCTAAAATGCAATCTGTTGTAGATTTCAAACAGGGCGACATTTTAAGTATCATTAGGAATATTGAAGATAGTGGAAATACGGTTCTTTTATGCAGAAACCTATTTCCTTATATGACAGATTCATATCAAAAGAATGTTTTAAATATTGTTATACGCAAGTTGAAACAGGGTAGTATTATTGCATTAGGGAATTTTGATAAAGACACTTACTTTAAAAAAGCTTTAGACAAATTGGATTGCTTTAAAGAAGTAAAGCGTAATGTCTATAGAAAAATGTTTTAATTCCACTCACATTCGAGCAAGAGCAATTCCTCTCCTGCGCTATTTTTCAACACATGTGAAGTTGTTAAGTCGTCTTTGAATGTAAGTTCAGAAATAACTTTTTCGCCATAACAAGCTTCTTTTTTGAAATACATATCGATATTTTTGATTGTATGTTTTGAACGAAAATCAAAATCAAGTGTTTCTAATGCCCAAACGATATAGTGTCCGTTGTTTGCGTGTCCGTTTGTATCAATATCATCATATCTTACTTCAAATTCTTTGGTATTTTGAGGGGTATCTGATGCTCTAAGTTTTGAAAAAGCTAAATCGTCATCTTCTTTTTCGTAAGGTCCTAAATTATCAAACCCTTCAAAGGCCGACGCAATAGGGAGCATAGATTTTGTGTCAAAATCCACGACAGCCCAAAGGCTTGCAATTCTTGCGATAAGTTCATCTTCTACATAAAGCTCAAAATCACGATATGCAAAAAGCTTGTTATACCCTCTGGATTTTGTTCTGACTTTTATGCAATCAATATCAACAGGATATTTTATAAATTCCATTCTGTATTTAATCAAGTACCAGCCTAAATGCCGAGGTGTCATATATGAATATCCAAAACCCATATCTTCTGCGTTATTTACAGCAATATCCTGCAAGTAATTTAAGAGCGCAAAAGGTTTTAGAGCCAGATTTTGGTCTTTATCGGAATACTTTATTTCAAAAATCTCATCATAGCCGTTTTTAATCATAAATTAATTTTAACACTAAATTTATTGATTTAAAGCGTATGCAAAAATTTCTCCGACTTGGTGATTATAATATCTTCCGTCTTCTTTTGTAAAAAGGTTTTCCCAATGACTTTCCGGAGTTCCGTCTGTTGAATAAGAAGGATTTGTCATCATTAAATGATGTGTGTTTGTGTCATACCTTAGTGGAAATAAGTCTTCCATTTGCATAAAACTCGGAAGCTTATCAGATGGATAGGTGAATCCAAAAAAGCAGTTTTTAATTCGGTGTAATCTTTCTTCGTAACTCCTTCCACCCTCGTCGTTATCATTGGAAACTTCAACTCCGGGTGCATAATCTCTTGAATATTTCATATTGTCAGACCAATATTTTACGGTATCAAAATCATCCACAGGCACAAATGCCGTTCCTGCATTAAGTCCCATTAGCCTATATCTTTCAAAATCGTCAGAACTCTTTTCTCCGACAAAACTCAAATCCCCTCTGCCTGTTCTTGAGCGAATTTCGTTTAAGATATATTGCATTTGGTGATATTGAGGCAAAGCTCCTACGCCTGTATAATTACCACAATCGTATCCACCTATATGTTTTGCCGAATCAAAAAAGATAGCTTCAAAACCTAAATTTATTAATTTTACGCATTTTCTTATATATAATTCTTGGTGGTCGGCTTTCCACCAACGGAAGTTTTCATCACTACCATCACGGTGCGCAACTTTTAATTGGTCTTCCGATATTATCATTCTAAAACCTGTTTTTATTCCCCTAAAGTGTGCCAAATCATTAAAAGCTCTTAATTGATCTTCTGCCGAAATATTGTTTAATAATGAGTTTGCTATTATATTTTCGCTAAAACCGGCATTTAACTTCATTCCGTAAACCGAATTTTCTTCCCAAACCGGCTTATTATAACCTTCACCATAAATAATCGGAAAAACTTGGGAAAGAATTATGCAATTTGCCCAGCTTTTGGCTGAAGGCGGGATTGCAGGAAGCATTTTTATTGCACTTAGGATACCATCTGTACACTTATCCCCGACCATTTTTGCAATTGCACGATTATTTATTTCAATGTAATTTGCAAACCGTCCCCAATTATCTCCATAATTTGGAGTTTCTATGTTGTCCGGAAAAATTTTAAACCTAAAATCGCTCTCGGTCAGAGTTACTATAGATTCTACGGCTTTTTTAATTGACCTTGTTAAAAGTTCAACAGGCAGAATATTTGCTATCCATTTTTTTGAAGAAGCATCTCCGATTCCGTGGTAAGCGTGTTTTGCACTCCACCTGTCGTAACGTAAATCAAGCTTGGAATTACTTGCAAGAATAAGTTTGTTTACAGGGTTAATATATTTATCCATACAAAAACTATAACGTATCAAAAATTGAGTACATTACTCTGTTTACTAATTCATAATAAAAAACTACTATTATTTTTTCTCAAATTTTATTTGATATCCGAGTTCGTCTAAAATCATAGTCAATTCATTAAAATTAGCAGTACCTTTTTTTAGTTTAGTAGAAAGATTTTGAACAGAATAAGGTTTTCCTTTTTTCTTAGAGATACAGTCTGCTAAATAAGTTAAAGTTACACAATTATCAACAGCAAGTTTTTTTATTTCATTTCCTATATTCATAATTTAAAATTATACTAATTGTTTAATTTTAAAACTATATTTTACAACACACTTGACGTCTTAAAATAATAATTTAAAATTAAATTATTATTTTAAAAATATTAAGGAGTCGGCTTAAATGATTGAAGAAAAAATTGAACAAAAAATTGAAAGTAATCTTGAGATATTGGAAGAATCGCTTAAATACGAGCTTGCAACAATAAGTGAATGTTTAAGTAGAATTGATACTATTCATTATCTTATATATCTAAAGAACGATTTAAAAAAAGAAGAAAATCAAAAAGCCGGCTAATTTGAACTCATTTCACGCAGTTTTTTTAACCTGTCACGGATTTCGGCAGCACGTTCGAAATCAAGTATTTTTGCTGCTTTTCGCATATCTTTTTCAAGCTTATCAATAAGTTTTGGCAAATCTTTTTTGCTAATTCCTTGTTCTACCATTTCTTCGGCAACGATGTCTTCCAAGTCCCTATAACTTTCAACAAGTGCGAGAAGATTGTTTTCAATAGGTTTTTTGATGGTTTGAGGAATAATACCGTATTTTTTATTGTGTGCCAATTGGATTTCGCGGCGTCTGTTTGTTTCGTCAATTGCTCTTTGCATAGAATCTGTTATTTTATCTGCATACATAATAACTTCGCCACAAGCATTTCTGGCAGCACGACCTATTGTCTGGATTAAGCTCACATCAGACCTCAAAAATCCTTCTTTGTCTGCGTCCATTATGGCAACTAAAGAAACTTCAGGAATATCAAGTCCCTCTCTTAACAGGTTAACCCCAATCAGTACATCAAATTCGCCCAACCTTAAATCTCTTAGAATTTCAACACGCTCCATTGATTTAATTTCGCTATGCAAATATCTGACTCTGATTCCGTCTTGGAGGAAAAAGTCTGTCAAATCTTCTGCCATACGTTTTGTAAGCGTTGTAATCAAAACTCTTTCGTTTTTCTCTGCCCGTTTTTTGATTTCTGATTTTAAGTCAGGGATTTGTGTTTCGATTGGTCTGATATGGATTTTCGGGTCAACAAGGCCTGTCGGTCTAATAATTTGTTCAACAAGCTTTGTTGATGTCTTTCTTTCAAATTCCCCGGGTGTTGCTGAAATATAAATTTTTTGTCTGACTTTTGCAAAAAATTCTTTGCTTTTTAAAGGTCTGTTATCTTTAGCGCAAGGCAATCTAAACCCATACTCAATCAGAGTATCTTTTCTGGAAGCATCACCGTGTGACATTCCGTTAAGCTGTGGGATTGTAACGTGGGATTCATCAATAACGGTTAAGAAATCACCCCTAAAATAGTCCAGAAGTGTTGCAGGAGGACTCCCTGCAGGTCTGCGTTCTATTATTCTTGAATAGTTTTCTATTCCTGAGCAATAGCCCATTTCTTTAATCATTTCGATATCGTATTTTACTCTTTGTTGAAGCCTTTGGGATTCAAGAATTTTGTTTTGGCTCTCAAGTTCTGCAACACGGTTTTTGAGTTCCTGACGTATCATTGAAATTGTTTCTTCTTCGTTTTCGTCATAAGCAATATAGTGAACTGCAGGGTAGATAACGGTTTCTTCCGGCATTTCAAGAATTTCGCCCGTAAGATTGTCAATTTTAACGATTTTTTCAATTTCATCATCAAAGAAATACACACGTGTAATGATTTTTTCGTAAGCCGGCATGATTTCTACAATATCGCCTCTTGCTCTAAAGGTTGAGCGTTCAAGCACCATATCATTTCTTGTGTATTGTACGGATACAAGGTGTTTAATGAGTTCACTTCTGTCTAACTTACTCCCGACAGTGAGTTTTATTGCACCTTTAAAATAGTTTTCTGGCAAACCTAAACCATATATACAGCTTACTGACGCTACAATTATTACGTCATTTCTTTCATATAGACTTCTTGTAGTATTATGTCTTAGTCGGTCAATTTCTTCATTTATACTTGCAGATTTTTCTATATAAGTATCAGTTCTCGGGATATAAGCTTCCGGTTGATAATAGTCATAATAGCTTATAAAATATTCAACTGCATTATCAGGAAAAAGTTCTTTAAATTCGTTATACAATTGAGCTGCAAGAGTTTTGTTATGCGCAATAATAAGAGTCTGCTTTTGTACTTGTTCTATTACATTTGCGATTGTAAAAGTTTTACCTGAACCTGTTATACCAAGCAGAGTTTGAGTGTCAGCCCCTTCTTTTACCCCCTCGACAAGCTCTTTTATTGCTTTAGGTTGGTCACCTGCAGGAGAGTATTTTGATGCTATTTTGAATTTGTTTTCCATAATATGATTATACATCACTATGTTAAATCCTTGTATACAGATATTATTAAAATTAAATAATATCAAACAAAATGGCGAAAAAATTGCCCTCAAACCTTGTCAGGGTATGGCTGTTCGGTTTAGATGTAAAAAAGTTGTAACAAACACTTTAAAGATTTTTAAAAATTGTTTATCATAACAATGTACCTGATTTGGAAACAAAGCCCGTATGTGTTGGCTGCGTAGGAAAAATCTTTAAGGGTACAGGGGAAATTACGCCTGCAACTTGTTTGCAGAGTGTTTTATTGTGAAATTTTGGTCAATTGGGAGGCTTCATGCAACATTGTTGTAAATTTAAGGCTACAGAAATATATTTTTTTGCAGATAACTATTTGTGGAGACAAAGAAAATTGTCTGTCGGAATGTGTCCTATTTCTCCAAAACCCGTTGCCGAACTTCACGAATTGTGTTTTGACGGACACACTAAAAAACTTGTTATGACAGGAATAAAGGCTGATGATTTTGTTTATCAACACAAAAACGAAATCCTTTATACAATGCAGGAACATAATTTGAAATGCGCGAAATCAAAGCCTTACGGCTGGCGTTATGGCGTTAATAAAACTGCAAAGTCCAAAGGCAAGACGGTTGTTAAGCAGTATGCATACGATTTTTACGGCAACAAAGAATGTATTAAAACAATATAATTTTATTTTTAATTCTTCTCTATATTCTTATAAGGGAGCTTGTTTCACCTTTCTCTCGATACACACTACTCCATAGCTCCCTTTTTTCTTTAACGAAACAAATTCCTTATTAAACATTTTAAAATTATATCATGAAAGGAGTGCTGGTTGTGCAAAAATTCAAAGTACCGGATAGATTTAATTATCCAAAACAATATAGTCAGTAACTGTATCAAAAAACAAAGAAATATCAAAAACAATACGGTTTTGAGGTAGGAAAAGGTAAATGTGACAAATGAAATAATTAAGCTGATGTTTAAAAATGACAAAGTATAATTTATAGGATAAAATGATTGCATGAAAAGAAAAATTATTACCATAATTTTTATCTTAGTCTTGTTTACTGTTGTCGGGTGTAAATTCGTAGTACAGAACTTAGTTTTTTCTTCTATTTCAGATAAAAAATTTGCTAAAATAATAGAAAAATCTTTTAGCCTAAATAATGAAGATAAGCTTGTAGGTATGCAATTGGAATTTCAATTATCAGGAATAGGTTATGCGTGCTATGCTGAAAGCTTATATTCACCAAGTGCATCTGAATTATTGAGTGATATCTATCCTGATTACAGGTATTCGCAAATATTGGAACTAAAAAAACATTATAGAAAAGGAGAGGGTTCTTCTTTGTTGTTGCTTATTGGTGAAAAAAGAATTATACCCGTTTATATTACTCCAAATAATTATAATACAAGTGTTTCTGTTAATTTGAATAAAACTCCAAAAATGGGAAATTGTTATCAAACGAAGAAAAATATTGTGAATTTAAGTATAAACAAAAAAGACAAAAATACAAAATTATTAATATATTAGTAATTATAATATCCTTGTCGAAATATGAAAGGTAAAATATTATGAAATATGATGATTATGATTTTATTGCTAAGGCTGAAAAATACGGTCAAAAATACGGATTAAAGAAAAATAATAACACTAGGGGACATAATGACGAAGTTGATGCATTTCGTCATGCTTTTATGCAGACCATGTTATGCATCCGTGTAAATGAAAAGTTTTCCAAGGCTATCGCAGACGGAACAAAAGTTTCGGGGTATTACAGGGTTTATCCGAAAGGTTGATTTATTATGCCACAAAAAAATAATGAAAAAGAAGATTTACGGCTGAAAAAACACGCCGTAAACAAAAAACATATTGAATTTTATGACAAAACTCTCAATATTTTAGGGTTTGTGTTGGATGAATTTTCAAAAGAACTTACTCGTGCCGATATTGAATTTTTGGAGATGCCGAAAAATTCAATCGCAGTTTTGGATTTTTTGATTTCATCAATTACTAAAATCCAAAAAGGTCAAAGGCTTGCGCTCGGACTTGATGAGGATGAGTTTGAGGACACGTCTCCTGTGATAAATATTATTGAAGGGCTTAGTGAAGAAAAAATATGATACGTGTTTTAATTCCGAAAGACCGAGAGTTTTATTTTTACAAAAAAGAATTAAAAAAATTGTATGAAGAAAACAAGGTCAAAATTCAAGACGAGAGTTCGTTTGAATTTATAATTAATAATACTTTTTTTTACGCATTTTTGATTGATAAAACTCTTTTAGGTGCGATTTATTATTTTACAATCGACAAAAAACTGTTTGTAAATGCTTTTGCCACCCGAGGGCATTTTAAAGAAAAACTTGAATGTTTAAAACTATCACAAAAATGGTTCAAAACTGACATATACGCAACAGCGCAGAACAAAGCTTCTGCGCTTTGTCTTTTAAGATGTGGGTTTTGTCGGGCAAAAGAAAATTTATTTGTATATAAAAAAGAAACTGAATAAAAAGAAGCCATTGCTTCAGAAAGGAAAATTTTATGTCATTTGATTACATTATTGAAAAAGACGATTCTACAAAGAAACTTAACAAAGAACAAGAAGAAAGCTTGGTAAAAAGTATTTCTTCCACGTTTACTTCCCTAAATGCTGACAGAAGTTCAAACCTCGAAATGGCTTCAAATTTGGCTAATGAAATATTCTTCAAAAACGATTTTAAATCAATTTCCGATAAGACAAAAAAATGGAAAACAAAGGTTAAGATGTGCAAAACATTTATGTTTTATCAAACTTTAAAAGCATTTATTTGGAGGAATACTTATGCGAATGTTAATTCTATGTTCGACGTGTCAGGTGAAAACAGAGATTCCAACAACATCTCAAACAAACAAAAAGCAATGCTTGTGGACATCTTTGAAAAAATGGATTTTCAAAAAACCTGCGACAAAGTTATTGATAACGCTTTACTTTATGGTGAATTGATTTCATTTACGGCTTGGAAACGCAGAGAAGAAGAATACAGACGACCTGTAGAATTTTTCAAAAACTTGTTTTCGACTGATTTCACAAAGCTTCCTCGCGTACTGAATGCAATCCAAAACGGCAGAAACTTTTGGACAGATACAAAAACCGTCTATGACAACCCTTATATTTATCCCGTAAACCCTGCCGATTTGGTTTTTGATTATTCTCAAGTTGATAATTGGGATTCTTGTCCTAAGATTTATCGTACTTATAAAACAACAAGCGATATTATAAATAACCAATATTACAATCTTACAAAAGAACAAATTGAAGATATAAATTCTATGGTAAATTCTTCTGACTCAAAAAATAGAGAATTTTCTTCCCAAAATCGTGATGTGGTGAATGGTTCTACAATAGAAGTTCTTGAACATTGGGGCGATTTAAAATTACCGTCAGGCGAAGTTCTAAAGAACTGGCATGCAACCGTTATCGGAAGAAAATATTTGGTTGAATTCGGGAAGAATGAAAGAATTATTAACCCGTTTTCTTACGGTGCTTTTATAACCGATCCTGAAACAAAACGCGGCATAAGTCCTTTGTATTGTGTTTTATCACTTGCTCATTTGCAGGAAGATTTGATGAACAGAACTTGTAATTTGCAATCTTTAACCGAAAATCCGCCGCTTTTGGCTCCCGAAGGATTTTTTGATAAGGACGAAATTGAGTTATATCCAGGGAAAATTATTGAATATGGCGATAATCTTTCACCAAGCGCAGCTTTTCAACAATTGAACTTTAATCCGTCTGTCTTTTTGAATGATATTTCATTCTTAAATGATTTGATGGCAGAGGTTTCAGGTATTTTCCCTAATATGATAGGCTCTGTTGAATATACAGGAGCTAAAACAGCGACGGAAATTAATACAAAAACCCAAGGTCAAATGACGCGTCTTTCAATGCTTGTAGATATAATTAACCAAGATTACATTTTGCCGAATGTTAAAAAAGTTGCAAAACTTTGTGCTGATTTTAAGTCAGGGGTTGAAACTATTTTTGTAAATAAGGAAAACAAACCTGAAACGATTGAAATTGATGATGTGGTAAGACAGGCAGATTATAAATATACTTATTCAGATTCATCAAACAGCACGCTTAAATCAGAACAGGCTGATATTGTGATACAAAGTGTTGAAAGATTTGCTCAATATATTCCTCTCAACGTGGAAGAAATCTTTACTTGGTACTTTGAACAAAAAGGAATTGATAACCCTGAGAGATTTATTGCGAGCGTTGAACCTAATCAAAATGAAGTTCCTCAAATATCACCTGAAATGTTACAAAATTTGTTGTCTGCAGTTCCACAAAGTCAGGAAACACAAGAAACACCAGATGTACCTGAAAATGCTGATATCTCAGAAAAAGACAAAGAAAAGGACATTGAGGAAGATAAGAAAGCAGATATTACAGAAATAATTTCAATGTTAAAGAAAAACAGAAGAAAGGAAAAATAAAAATGAGATTTAAAAATTATATTAACGGTTTTAGTAAAAGAAACAGAATTTATTCTGAAGAAGATTTATACAAAATGATGTTGGAAGAATTGTTAGATAATGAAGAAAGTATTTTGTCTCAAAACTCTATGATAGGAATACCTACAAATTATGAACTAGAAGAATCTCCGAATACAGAATGGATTGAAAAATTTGTGAATTCTGAAGGAAATTCGGATCGTGGTTATTGGCAAAGTATACTAAAACCGGATTTTGTACCTGATATGAATAATTACAGCCAAAATAAAATGAATGAATTGGATGATTATTTAAAAGAACTGAAAGAAATACCGTTTGGTAATGAATTAAACAGCCAAGATGAACTTATGCCGGAGGAAGATGTTTTAGAAGATGAAGAAGAAACCCCACAACTTGAAGGCAGAGTTGAAAAAATGATGCAGGAGCTACCAACTCAATATTGGGATAAGGATGGCAAAATACATAATGTTGGCGAGGAAGGGGAAATATCATTAAGAGATAAATTTTTAGATTGGACTATTAGGAATGATCTCGCAAAGAAAATTTTTCCGGCTGCTTCTAATATATATACAGATGCTGTTACTGATTTTTCAAGGGCAAGAAACAATAAAAATGTTGAATTATTAGAAGACCAATCTACTTTAGATGACGAAACCAAACAAATTTTACGTCAATATGGTGTTAAAGACGATGAAAAGGGTGTGCTATACAAAATTGATTCAGAAATGTCAAAGAAATTTGGGAATTCACCTGAACTTAAAGAGTTTTTTAAAAAAAATAAAAAGCAAATTGAAGAAGGAAATCTAAAACATGCTAATGTAAATTTTGATTATAAAAAGAATCCTTTCAATTTAAATAATATTGATAGATATGGATCAATTCAACATGCAAATATTGTAAATCCTAGCATTGATGGTAATAGTAAAAGAGCAACGATTGTTGACAGAACAGATTACGAAAAACGTAATGAGGATTATCCATACATTCCTGCAATGTATAATAATTTAGGTTATGATATGCAAGAAAATGGTAATCTTGAAAATTATTATACTATTATACAAATACAGCAAAATCCGACTCTTAAAGAAAAATTCGAAGAATGGTTGAAGAAACGCAGAAAACGATAAAATTACTTGTAGTAAATTTTTTATATTTACTATATAATAGATTTGGGAAAATATATGAAAATTATTAAAGGTATTTTTAAATTTGTAATATTATCAATGCTGTTGATAATTCTCAATGTATTATCAACATTTATTTTTGCAAAATTAAATACAATATTGTCTTTTGGAAGTGATTGTTATTTTGTTAATAACGAAATTTTTGCTTTAATTTCGCAAATAGTATCTTTATTGCTATTTTTTCTTGTTCCGATTGTATTCTATCCAATATTAATTAGGCTGCAAAGTATCAAATTAATTAATACATTTTTTTTCGATTATGAAGATGTAAAAAAATATTTTATAATTTATGCGATATTAGATTTGCCAATATTTATTGTTTTGCTTTTGGGTATTGAAACAGGAATGTTATTTACGAATTACCTGTTTTATATTTCGTGGTTACATTCATATTTAGTATTCTTTTTAATAGCTCAATATAAAAAATCAAAATACAGCAAAAATAATAATGCAATTGCGTATAGTTTAATTTCGTTTATTATTTTGTGTTTTATTTTATGTTATGGACATTTTTACAAGGATTTAGATTATGAAATTGTTTCTA